>JACDCB010000044.1 GCA_013694585.1 Candidatus Nitrosopumilus sp.
TCCAAGATTATTGTAAAAAAATAGTTGTCTAGAATACGTGGCGGGAGCCTCTTTACTTTCTGCTTAATTAGATTAATTGGATCACTATCAAGGTTAAACTCTTTCTGAAGATCTATCAATGCGCCGGAGGTTGATTCCACCATGTCAATCCAAAGGCAGAATCCGTTTACAATTTCTTTTTGCTACCATTTTCTTTTAACCCTCTAGAATTATAAGCGGTTATTCTAGTGGGAGTTGCTTGCAATGACAGGTTGATTATGCTTTGCAATAAAAATAGGTTTGATAAAAATGACGAATTTGTTTAATATGGTAGATTGATGAGATAAAATCCGTAAGAAATTTTATTATATTCAAAAGCGATGTATTAACTGGTCCCCGTAAAATAGATATTACTATTGTAAGATATAATTTAATTGTATGGACTAAAAAGATTACAGACTCGATTTTGAGTAAATGGGGTATTTATAATATGTTTAGTTAATATATACATGAATACAGAAATCGATTGGAATGATGTTATAAAGAAGGAAGCAAAAGGCAATACCGATTTCGACCTAGGCGATGTTCAAGAAGTTTCAAATGGATTGATTTTAGTACAGAGGGGTATAGGAAACAAGGAAGTTTTCAGCATTCCTCAGTACAAGGTAGAGAGTTATGATGGTAAAGTTTTGAAATTTGCTATATCAGAGGACGAAGCGTTAAATAAGTACAAGAAAAGATTTGAGGCAGACCCATCATAAAATTAGCATTACACAGTAACTAGTTTGCCTTTCAAAATTCTAAAATTTAATTTAAAACCTTGGCTATACGTGGGAATCTAGATCATCAAATATTTAGAAATATTTTCCAAGATTCTATCATTTAACTATCATCTCTTTCAAATCACTGATCTATTTAAAAATTGATGTATAATTAAAGTTGTGATAGGAATTTTAATGTTAGTTTCACTTTTGTTTATACCTCTAGCGAATGCAGTCAATGCACAAAACATAGAGGGACCGGGTGGCGTTTTTGATCAGGCTTCGGATAATAACGCAAATGTATCATTTCTTCCGGGAGATGGAAAAATGAATTTTTCATCTGATAATGCTACCGTAGGATCAGAAAAGGCACTTAAAAATACCATTGGGAATACTACTGAATTTATGAAACCTGGTTTTGACTCAAGTAAACCCATACAGGAATATGATACTAATTCTTCTAACTGGAATAAGATCAATCCATTACCTGAGGGAAGAAGTGATTAATCATTAGGTAAAACTACTAATCAATCCACGACCTTTTACCATTTCTAGTATTAATAGAACAATTCGTATAACCATTATTGATTTAATCTATTTCACAACCATGGTGTAGGAATTTCTATTTTAGGTCTGATGAATACCGACGCATCATAAATAGAATCCTACAAAATACTAGCCGGTTATGCAATGAATCTGTTTATGAATGAATTAATCGGATAGCCCCTGAAGAACTGGAGTCTGTATTTTTGTAGTTGTCATGGCCGGTAAGTGGTGTACTATTTTGTTTGGCCGTGGTTTCACCACAAGACAAAAAAGAAGAAGAGATGAAGGAAGGAAGGCAGCAAAGTTACTAGAAAAGTTTTTGGAGTTAGAAATGTTCATGGATGAATACAGTCATTTCATCAAAAATCTTAAAGAAATGTATCCTTAAAAATAAAAGGAAAGTTAGAGTCTATGACAAGATAATTGAGTACTGTTCTATATCAAGATTTTTCAATATTCTTATTGACATCCAATAGCGTAGTAACCACCAAACTCTGAGTGTACTGAGGATTTACGTTGCTATCCGCATCTATTACTATATCATGGTTATGAAATAGCTTAAATAAATAATAATTATACGGATATTGTTTTAACAATTCGTTCGGATATGGGCAAAGATATGAACCCTCAAAAGGTTTTTCATGCCACCAGTTCTCCAGATTAATACATTGCTCAAAATGCTTATTTTTTAGTAACATGGTAGCGCAGTCTGCAGTTAGGCGTACGTGTTTATCATTTCTTTTATCATCATTCTTTGCTTTTTCTATTATTTCTACCTTCAAATTATCAAATGCATCCAAGTTTTCGGTCATTGCATTTATGTAAAAATCTGCCAGGTTTACAAGCAACAAGTTTCCTTCATGTACGTTCCGTTCATAATCATTAATTTTAGATGAAAAATTTTGAATGTAGCTAGGTCCATTCAATTGAACGGATGCATGAACACAAAGCTGTCCTCGCTTTAATCCCTCATTAATATAATTGGCAATAGCAGTATCCAACTCCAGCTGATCTTCATATAATAAAATTATATGACAGTTTAAGAAAGGATCCACCAAGTAGTCATAATTTTTATTACTCACCAAACCATGATGCTCAAGTAACGTTTTCATTTGTCTTTTATCGAGTTTATTTAGATCTTTTGATTCATATGCACAAATAGCATTTAATGAAATAGAAAACTCTCTTTCAAGTGACTCTTCATAACTAATTAAATCCTCAGTTATGCCATTTTCAAAAAGAGGCTTGATGTCTTCAAATACTCTTAATGTAGTTATTTTTCCCCAATCTAACGCATCAGATTTTTTTGAAATAATCCACTCTACTGTCTCTTTCCATCTATCTTTTATTCTATTGATATCAAAAAAGCCGTTCGAGAAATACCATTCAGTAGATGAGTGTATATTTATCATTCCTTCTTCTACTAGTCGCAATACATCAAACTTATCTCCAAACTTTTTAGTCATGATCTCTATTGCTTCAGTCTGGGTTAGATCATCTGTTATCAACAAAATGGCTTCGTTGCTTGATAACCCTTCCTTTAGAAATTCAAAAGCCGCATCTAATTTTTCTTGACTATTTGAATAAATGGCCAAAATATGCTTGCCCGATTTTGAGGAATGGATCTCCATTTGAGCGGTCATTTTATAATTATATTATAGTCGGAAGCTACTTATCTTTTTTCTAGTTTTATATAAAATAGATGTTATCGAATAATGCATAATTCGAGTTTTAAGACGTCAGATTCAATCCATTTAAAATATCAAACAAAATAAAATAAATAAATTTAATTCACATCAGGCTGATAATTACAATAACGACAGTCATTGAAAATAATTTCATTTATCTAACATTAATTTTAGTAATATTTTGTGATTAAAAGAAATAAAAAAGAAAAATAGATTATTGTCCAAATGGGGCCTGTAACTCAGCTCCTCCATATGTACCAGCTGCGTTTGGATCTGCATCATCAATTGGTTCTTCGGTGATAATGAATTCGGTATAAGTATATGGGTTCACCATATGATCTGAAACTTTCAAGCTATTTCCATCAGCTGCCCCTAGACTCAATTTGTAATTTGATCCATCGGCGTCGACCAGCCATGCTTCAAAAACTTTGTCTTGTTTTGGTACAGCAGTCAAGTTAACTGATATATCCACTGTCTTATTTTGTGTGTCGATTGAGAGTGTCCCTAACTTTTCTGTTCCAAACCCCGGTCCTGGGTCCTTGGCTTTATTTATGTCCATTATAACTGGTTCAGCTTTTAATGGCTGAAAATTAGCTGTGGTCATTGAGAATAGAGTAGCTATTACGATCAACACCAAAGTTATTTTTGTTTTTATCAACGAATTTAAATATAATACAAAACATAAATAGTTAGTGGATTAATAACTTATCGGCCCTCCTATTATCAAAATCTAAAGCCATATTTTCATTAAATAAATAATCATAAGCAAGCACAACCAACGTAGTACCCTTATTTGGTGGAGTTGGATTTACTGTCCCTCATCGCAAAAATCAATAGGTGCTGATTATTTATCGGAATTATCTTGGTTTTGACTTTAAGTTATCACAAGGAGTTATTGTTACTTCGCCAGAAATCATTTGACCATTTTATATAGAGAATTGGGATTCACCTATTCTTTGTTAGGCTGCATTCCCATTACCGCTCTAAGATAAAGTGTTCCTTTATGCATTGGTTGATGACAAAGGTAAGTTCACAGATATCAGACCCATTGATAATGTTAAAACCGTGAAGAAAATTGTCACGAACTATTTCTGACCACAATTAATTCAATTAGAAATAGTAGGTATTGTTTTTAGTTAAAGGCATTGTTTCACTCCAGTCATGCTATTTGGTGCCACATGCCAAATACCTAATTCCAACTGACCTACTAACATGAAACAATAAAGCTTGCCTATTCCATCATCTCCATAATTGTAGTTCCAAATTAAAAAATTTTCATTTGCGAATCTAGATGATCAACTTACAAAAATCAAATACTATCAGAATAATGACTTCACAATATTAATACTGCCGCACTGATTACTGTTGTCCACATACCATCTTTATTTCCTGCAGCTGACTGGGTGAAATTTTGTGTTTTGTAAATTTTTCCTGAGAGCTTCCATTGTTCTTCATTTTGATCCCATGTAAGTGTTGGATCTGTGGGTAATCCAATTGTTGTGGCAAGCATTTCCATAGCCAAATCCTCTGCATAATCTCCGGCCTTTACAGCCGTCTCTCCGGTTGAATGGTGCTCTGACAAATACCCATACTGAGCATCGTCCGCTGGCCTGGCTAACCCAATGGATGCGGCTATTAGTCTGTTTGGCTCATTTGTAGATGATCTCGCCATTACCGTAAAAACAATTTGTCCTGGTTTCAGATATTTTCTTCCCTCCTCTTTATTTACTATCTTGCACTGTGGTGGTTTGATACTAGATACCGATACAAGATTTAGATCGCTTATTGAAGCATCACGCAAGGCAAGTTCAAAACTTGTGAGATAATCTTTGTGGGTGCCTCTACCTTTAGTAAAAAACATTATCTTGGGAATATATGACATAGGATTTGACAAAGTTATTTTTTTGCTTGATACATATTCTGCATCCATCTCTAGACAAATTGTGTAAATGATAGGTTAAAAACATAATTTTTATTTACAAATTTCTAGAATGTATGGATTTTTTTGATTAGATGTGTTGATCACTTTTAAATCTAAGTGTTCTATTAATCTAATATACTGAAAACTGCCTGACTTGATTTGGCTGTTTAATCTTCTTTAAAGAGAACGGAGGTGTCACTAGAGACACAAAACCTGTCATAATTAACCAATATATAACTATATATGGTTTAACTTATATTTAAATATTTGCGATGAAGCCTCCTTAATTCTATAATTTTCGGGAATTAACTCTACCTCTACTTATCAGATATTTGTTTATCACAACTGCAGTATACAAAAAGAAGGGCGACCAAGCCAAAGATGATTAAATATGGGATAGGCTGATAACAGTTATGTAAACAAATAGGTGCCTACTTGATGCAAACAGCACTCATTCTGCCTTCATGTTTTATTGTTGTGTTATTGTCCGATCATATACAGCTTTACATATGGCATATTCATGTTGAAACTTGAAGTCTTGTCATCTGCAATTGTTGACCCTCTTCTATGTTTCATTACTTGATCAGAGGGGGCAGTATATGCATCATCATTTTCTCTACTTTTTTCTTAATTATGCTACTTTATTTATCATGTCATACATTGAAAATAAAATGGATAACCTTACCGAATGGAGTTTTATTAAAGGAACTGAAATTCGTGATTTATCCGTCAAACAAAGGTACATGTCAATGACCATGAGCCTTAATTGTTCTTAATTTCATCAAATAAAGCAATGAATTATTGTTTCTACTAATAAGGTTAAAATACATAATAGTAAATTTTGACTTAGTGGCGAAAGTCATAGCATTCCATTCGTACAAAGGAGGGACAGGTAAAACCACACTAGCAGTAAACCTTTCTGCAAATCTAGTGTCAAAGGGTTACAATGTTATGCTTATTGATATGGATGTCTATGCTCCAAGCTTATATGTGTATTTTGACATTCAACCCAAGAAATGGATTAATGATTACTTGAATGATAAAATTTCCTTTTGTGATTCTATTTATGATTTCTCTCATGTTGTTAAGGAATTTCATTCGAACACACAGATCAAGGACACATGTGGCTCATTTCATGCCGTGTTTTCTAATCCTTCAAAACAAGAAATAACCGATTTAGATTCAGTCATGAGGAAAGACTCATCAAAGTCTCAAATGTTAAAGAAGATGTTATTTTTAAAAGAAACAGGTATTGCAGAAACAGATTATGATTTTATCATTCTGGATACAAGTCCTGGCATTCGATATTGGTCAATTAATTCATTGGCCATTTCAGACACTATATTTCTGTCTCTAAAGATGGATAATATAGACATAGAAGGTACTAAACATATGGCTATGGATGTGTATGGTTCTTTTACAAGTTATGGAACTAAATCTTATCTTTTGTTGAATCGAGTTGCAGGCTATTGCGAGCCACCGGTAGCCCTAGGTTCAGGCAACTCTGTTTATGGTGAAAACTCTTCTTCTTTTAGCTCTTTAGTGCTAGAACAAAATGAAACAATTAAGAACCTAGAAAAGTTAATAAAAATGGATGTTGTTTCAATGATTCCTTGTTATTGTGATATGCAATTTGAAAGACAGGAATATTTAACTGCCTTGAAAAATCCTGATCACCCTTTCGCAAAGAAAATCGATGAATTGTCAAAGAAAATTGAGTAGTTCATATCAACAACGACGGTTGAGGGTCGGTTAACCACAAAAATTATAGACCTCATACGGAAAAAAAGAAATATCTACTTAACATAGTAATTTTTGGATGAAACATTTCCCTGGTAATGACATCATAAGTAGAAACTTAAAGCAACCTGAACTTGGAGTGTATCTAATTTATGGGCCGAAGTTATCGGGAAAGTTACATTATTGCAATAATTTTATTTTAAATGGTCTAACAGACGGAGTTTTTTGTATTTGTATCAGTTCTTCATTCATAGAAAAAAAATATAAGAGCATTTTCTTTTTGGGGCAGGAGAGCTTGTGTCTTAATTTGAAGGTGTTGAATCCATATACTTTGAACGGATACGATAGGTCCAGTTTCGATACTAGCCAAGCGCTCATGCATCTTTTTGAAGAAATTAGACAATTAATTTACGCCCATTCAAATCGACCTGTATATCTTGTGTTAAGTTCATTGACCAACTTTCTAGAAAATTTTAATGAGCAAAATGTAATCAAATTTGTCACCAGTTTAGTCTTTCTTCTCAAAAACTATGAGATAAATTCTATACTTACGATCGATAATACAGACTTTAATTCATCCATATTAGTTAGTAAAATAGCACATCTTTTTGATGGACTGCTTGAAACCAAGTTACCTTCTGATTCTTCTCAACCCCAAAAGTACATAAAACTAGTATCTATGTTTGGGAATAATAATTGCAAATCTGATTGGATAAGTTATACACTAGACAATAACAATATTATAACGTCTATTAGTAATCAAACTAGATTAATTTGCAATTTATGTAAGGAGCAGATTAATGAATTCCCAGTATTCTATCAAGACCTTTCTTTTCATCAGGAGCATTTAACCATCTATATGAAATTAGTTAATTTTTACGGTACTTCTAAAATTGCGGATTTTGGATCATCTGGAATATTATATGCTAATTTCTTTTTTATTGATATCGTTGGATTGTCGGATCCTTCTTTGTCAGTTAAAAATCAAATAGAA
>JACDCB010000055.1 GCA_013694585.1 Candidatus Nitrosopumilus sp.
CATCTTGCTCCTCATAAAGCCTAAAGGGTGAACTACTGCATGAGACGTATATCATCGTAAAAACCAATTCTTTCAGTGAAGTATCTTGGTAGAATATTGGATTCTTCAAAGGGATTAAACTTATCCAGATCAATAGTAGTCCAAAGTTGAAGTTTGTGAATATACAAAATAGAAGGCCCGAGCAACGCGAGGGCCTGGAGGAAGTTCGACGCTTTTTGGTGGCCAAATGGAACCACGTATTACTTGCAGTGTTGGATCAAGTAGAAGATATGTAAAGCGAGTTGCTTTAAGAGCAACTCGCGGTGTTATTGTAGGCTGATATCCAGATCATAATAATAACACTAATTGAGAATCATGGCAACAACGTTCCTTGTACTATGTGTGGTGGAGCTTGTGTATATCTGATGTTACCACAACAGAGAAAATACAGTAAACAAGAAGAGAATGTATAGGGGGAGACTTGAAGGAATAAAACAGTTTAATAGTTAGTAACTACACATTTAGCCCTTAACCAACTTACACAGGTTTAGGCTCCAATTGATTTTCATGATTTTTGATTGCCCCAAAATATGAAAATGAATGTTTAGAGCGGCATGTAAAACTTTTATTCCCTAATCGAATACTTTATTATCATACGATGATAATATGTGCTGAATGTGGTTGTAATCCCCAAGAGTGTAAAATTGGACAATGTAGTAATTGTACTTTCGATGTTTGTTGTTGTTTATCAAAATAGATTTTCAAATTAATATGAAAGAACGTCAGTTTCAGTTGACATTGTTCTGGTGTCTTGACCTATTTTATTTTTATAATTTGATGTACGAAATAAATAACAATTCCAAATTTGTTTTTATCTGATACGGAGAATAAAGAAAAAAGAAAAATTACTTACATATAATATCCAGAGTTTTAAAATGAAATATTTTGATATATCAATTCATATCAAATGCTATACCCAGTCCTGAATCAGTAACGCAAATTGCTGAATGGTGATTTTTTAATATATTTTCTATCCATTTTCCTTGTGTATTGGATGGAATTTTGGTGACATTATAGTGACACATTACTATGCCATTAAAATGGTCAAATTTTGAATGAAACACTTTCTCCAAAGTTAAACTGGCTTTCACCTGTTCTTTTGTAGATACAATATCAACTAATCTACCTACAACTCTAAAAGGTGGCCTGAGACCACAAGATATTTTATTTATAAATTCGCGAGTAGATTCTAAAACACCTTTGGGATGACTAAAAAGATTAGGTATCTTGCGTATATGTAGCAGTCCTTTATTGTAATATCCATTAACATCAATACCATAGATTCTCATTTCATTTTCAATTAATGTTATATTATCAGCATGAGTAGTATAGATACAATTTTCTCCCTTTAAAAGTCCATTTCTTATAAACCTAAATTGCATTTTTTGACCCTCTTTTACATCTTCATAAAATAGTACAAGGTGTCTATCATGATTTAACTCATCAATAAACGATGTGGGTGCACTATACATAGAAGGGACCGACCTCGATTTTTAAATTAGACATACAAATACTACTCTATGTATATCTTTGTCAAGATAATAAAATTATCTATATTTCTTTTATATGAAAATAGGAAAGTCTATTTGAGAACAATAGTCAAGAATAAATACATCGCTCTCTTCCTCAATTATGATATCCTTGACCTTTTGTCTTTTTTCCTATTAATTATTTTCTGACTAGTAATCGTGAAATTATTCTCAGTGATGTAATTTAAAGAATGAATGAAATATAGATACATTTATCAATTTATGTGTTCAGATCAAGTTTATCACGGTATTTTGTTCAATAGAAACCCCGATATTCATATCATTGTAGTGTAACTTCACCACAATATCATAATTTTACAAGAATTTACAAGAAATTAATAATTTCGGATGATTGAAATATATTTAACATTCAAGGAAGAGCAACCGGTAACAAGGGGGGCTAGTTTAGAAAATGACTTCCAAAGACAAATCCATGGATGACCCACCTAAAGGAATTCGGAATGTCTTGTTTTTGGGTTTGGTCAGTTTCTTTACAGATTTTTCGACAGAAATGATTCTAGGAGTTTTGCCAACGTTTATAGTCAATAATTT
>JACDCB010000067.1 GCA_013694585.1 Candidatus Nitrosopumilus sp.
TTCATAACGGCAGCTGGAGATATTCTCGTACATGTTAGATAACTCAATTTAAACCGTAAAATAGGATCCCTAGTCAATGGATTTGCTTATTATCGTCTCAAATCCATCCCGCTGAATAACCTTTGAAGACATTTAATTCGTGACATATTATCCGTCTATTCCAATAGGCACAATGCAAGTAATTCAATACTCTGTTAAATATACATAATGGCAATTGGTTGATTTAGTCCATTTGTATGAAAATAATAAATAGAAAGTATCAAAAAGTCTTGTAGAAGATCTACTTTTTCTGAAATGTATGATACCATCATAAATCATAACAGCAAACAAAAGATCCTTAATTGGTGAATATCCAATGCATAGATATCATCAAGAATTTGGGCCCATGCAAGTATTGGAGTCACCAGGTATTTTGCTATGAAGAACGTAAATTACAATTTATCTTTGGAATCAACTTTAAAGATATTTTTCCCTTCGATAGGTACAAAAGTGTAATTTTCAAGGAGAATGAAAAACTACATTAAAAATCTAAATTAAAATTAATATACATATGTGAAAGTTTATGCTTGGATGGTGAATAATCTTGTCAGATTACCATTTTGATTTTCATTATTGAGTTTCCGGAACTATGTAAGCATAATAACAAGTTCAACGTATAGAGAACGTCGAGGATGAAGGAATAAAGATGCCAATGCTTATGTTAAAATGTAAAACTTGTGGTATTATTTTTAGTGGAGTATATGCAGACAACATGAATGAGTTTAGAAATCAGTCCGAGAAGAATCCAAATTCAACATATAAATGCTCTAAAGGGCATTTGAATGATTATGTACTTGAGGACTATGTGGATCTGTCATAAATTCAGGATATTCAAATAATGCCATCTTAATCATGTTTTTGTGTAGGTTAAAATATAAAGTAACAAGGAAGGATGACTAATACTGAATTATTGTATTAACAATCTCAAACAACAATAACGACAGTTACATCGTTCCAATTTGTAAGAGGTGATTCTCATTTTTTATGCTTTTTAAAATGATATATATACATATTATGGTCGTAAAATTTGGATATCAACAACGGATTCAAGTATTCCATCCAGTAGAATATGACCTTCAACAAGATCATCCAATTGTACTGCAATTGTGGAATCATATTCATAATTAGCATATATAAAAATTGACTTTGCTAATTCTACTTCATTTATTTGTTTTATTTCTTGCGATAATAATCCTTAATCCAAAATACCTTTTTTTAATATATGTATCTAATAGTAGAAATATTATGAAGAACGGTATTTGATATTTCTCTGTTCTAATAAATACATACTTTTTAGGTCTTAATCATTGGATTTTGCTTTATATTTTTTATTATTTGATGCTAGATCATTCACTAATGCATCTATTTGTGTATCAGTATGAGAGATATCGAGTCCTCTTTGTTTGATTTCATTTATTACATCTCCAATAACAATATTATCTATTTGGATATGACGTTCTAAGATCCTTAAAACCACGAATGTAGGATGAGGTGCATTTTTAAATAATGGAGAAAACTTGCTATAATGATAGTGAAGCGCATCTATTTCAGCAATAGATAGATTATCACATTGTGATACGTCAGATACCTTTTTCTTTGCTTTTTTTAATATTTCTATTTTAGCTGATGGTTTTTCTTGTTTAACTTGTTTATTCGGCATTTTATTTTTGACGCTCGATGTCATAAGTTATTTTCTTCATTTTATTATTTTCTTAAAGCATCTATTGAATATAAGTTTGTTTTTTACTTGGTTTAAAACTTTAATCCTTAATTCATTCGTATATCTCATTGAATTCAACCCTAATCAAAGATATAAGAAAAATAGGATCATTTAGCGAAAAGGTGATGTCTATATATTCAAAAAATCATGTAATAATAAATGAATGACAATAAATCCAATATTTTGGTTCCATTTGATGCGACTGAGCTGTCAGTAAAGGCCTTAGATAAAGCTAGAGATCTTGCAGCAAACCAGAGTTCTACAATAATTGTTTTGTATATTATTGATGATACAAGCTTCTATCCTAAAGAAATTGCAAAGTTTATTTCAAATTTGGACGATCTTGATAAAGCTAGGCATTATTATGAGAAATCAATTAGGGAGGGAGCTGAGATCATGATTGGAAATGAGGTAGATAGATTAACCCATGAAGGTGTTGCAGCCAAGTCAATAATTCGAGTAGGCCATCCGGCAGATGAGATCCTTACCGTATCTAAAGAAGAGAATTCGAGTATGATAGTAATGGGTAGTAGCGGATCATTGAAGAAAAGGCATGATAGAAAAGGTATAGGAAGTATTTCTCGATGGATTTCGGAAGTAGCAACGTGTCCAGTCGTTTTGGTAAGATAACCAAAATATAGTAAATACCGGTAAAAAATGTGTAAATATCACTGAATTTGTAATGTTATTACATTTCCTTATATGTCGTGGGTGTAATATACAATCTATTACTATGATGACTTATAAGTTAGATAAATATGATAAATTCTCATTAAAAATTCTAATGGTTTCTACCGAATATCCACCCATTCCCGGAGGCGTTGGGAGGTATGCAAAGAATCTCACAGAGGGATTAAAAAGATCGGGTATGAAAGTTTCTGTTTTATGCAACGAGAAAGGAAAAGGGGATTATCTGGGTATTGATCCCGAAAATGGCAATAATTCAAAAATAATACTAGATGTAATTGATGAGTATGTCCCTGATCTTGTGCATATACAATTAGAACATGGACTTTATGGACTAAAAATGGATGCCATCAATCCAAGTAACTTAAGTACCAACATAGACGAATTTTATAAAGAATGTAAAATACCCATAATTACGACATTTCATTCTGCATATCCCCTACGACAATGGATGGAGCTATCAAAACACCCTAATCTATTGGATAAAAACATGATTACTTTTCCGATTAATCTAAGCAAGCAAATAATAGCCTATTGGAAACGTTTCATAAACTACCGATCTTTTAATACAGCAAACAAGCAAAAAATGCAAATGAGTCAGGCTAATATCGTTTTTTCAAATTATTTGGCTAAATTAATATCCGAAAATGAAAATATCAGTAATGACGGAAAAACAATGAAAAATTTTACTGTGATATACCATGGTGCAGAACCAAATTTGAATATGCCTTTAAAGAAAAAGGAGGCAAGAGAGGCATACTCCTTACCACTAAATCGTAAAATAGCTCTATTCTTTGGATTCATGACGCATACAAAAGGTTGGGACATATTGAATAATTTGGATATTCCGGATGATTGGGCGATGGTAATTAATCAATCTGAAAATTTATACAATACAATAAAGCCGTCTTCAACTGAGGGTCATGATAACCAGAAAAGAGCTCCACACACAGAAAGGAAAGATACACATCATAGTAAAATAATTAATTTGAATCGAGGATTCTTAACAGATAAAGAACTTTCAGTTCTTTTTTATGCATGTGACATAATCATCCTCCCATATACCGTAACCTCAGGTTCAGGGGTAATGTTTGATGCCCTCGCTCATGGATTACCATTCATAGCAACTGATTTGGGTTTCTTCAGAGAATTTGCAAATAAAGGACTAGGGATAATAGTAAAAAGAAGACCTAATGAATTTGCCAAGGCAATAAAGAAACTAGAAGCTAATTACTCTCAATATACTAAAAGAATTGAGGAATTCAATAAGGAATTAACGTGGGATAATGTTGCGTTGCAACATTTTGCACTTTATAACATAGTTTTAGGTAACACGGGAATCAAAAACAATCTATTCCCTTATGCCAGCCCATAATAGATATTCAATAGTTTGCTAATTTTATAATAACCGACACTTAGGCTCTATGCTCGATGGATTCGTAAAACTAATAGAGCCCAGGCCAATTTTGGTCCAAATTCATATATTATAGAAGTGATTATTTTTTTAAATCTCTGAGAATAACATGGGATTACATAATTTTGAACTTGTTTTCACTGCATACCATAGCACTTGATAGTAAATGTAAAAGGTAATGATTTGAAGGTTTTCTAAAATCATTTAATAGAACAAGAGAATAATACATAAACGATAGACAGTGAAATTGCCGCTCTGTTTTTACTCTATTCTACAATAAAATTAGTTTTCTTAAGCCTACAATATTTTATTGAGTTAACGACACATGATAGATTAACTATTTTGAAAAATATAATCTATAAGATCGCTTATTTTGGCCGTTGCAACGCAACACACCTTGTCCGCACCACCATAATAAACAAAAAGTTCTCCATTGATAATGCAAGCACCTGTGGGAAAGACCACGTTGTTTACATCGCCATATTTCTCATATTGTGTGGTAGGTACTAAAATGGGTTCTTTGCTTCTACAAATTATTTTATATGGATCTTCTAAATCAAGAAGTGCAGCACCAGCACTATAGGTTCTGTATGCACTCACACCATGATATATCACTAACCAGCCATATTTTGTTCTAATAGGCGGAGAACCAGCACCGATCTTTAATTCTTCCCATTTTTGTTCCGGTTTCATAAGCAAAGTATGGGTTTCAAACCTTGTCAAAGTAGTTCCCTCTCCAATCCATATACTAGGTTTATCTATTCCGTATGCGTCACCTACCCAAGAACTTGGTCTATGCAGGCAGAAATAGGTATTCTTTTCGCTATTCAATGTATTTTTAGAGGGCAATTTGGTTGGAAAAAGAACCACATCTTTGTTATCCATCCCTTCATTTGTAATGATGCCCAGTCTTTCAAATTTTGAATAATCTCCAGTAGTTGCTAATGCGGTTGATACCATTGGACCTTTTTTTGGACGATCAGGTAATACTACATAAGTAATGTAGATTTGATTGTCGATTTCGGACAATCGAGGATCTTCGATACCGAATTTTTCGTAGTCCAATGTTGGATTAAACGCTATTCCATCACGCCTACTAAAGAGATAACCATCATCACTGGATGCATATCCTATTCTTGAAAGGTAGTGTTGATATTCTCCGATCGCACGATAAAGCATATGAATTTTTTTTCCATCATATAATATAGCACAGTTAAAAACAGCTTCTGATTCCCACCAGCTATTCTTATTGGGAATAAGTATAGGATTATTTGAATATCTTTTTAGGATTTCGGACTTCAATTGGATAGATCGCTAATACAGAATTTATCCTTTGAGATGATGTTGCTCATAATTGGTATAGACAGTGAATACGGTTGTTTCCATGGTATTTAAATAGCATATTAAAAGCAATGTTTTCCAAGATGTAGGTCTGGGATGTGCTTATACTTATTGGCCCATAGATAGTCTGTCGATTTTAATAAACAAGCTAATTACAATTCTATTCTCATAAAGAAAATTGCGAAGGAAATGACAATAATGATGAATAGTGTGAATTAGAAATATCATAGAAATGCACTCATGTTCAAGTAGAAGTAGGCACGCATGTCATTAAATGACTTATGAAAATGAGACAAAAAAATACCTTTATGTAAATTGCTGGCACTTACAAAATAAACAGC
The DNA here is from genome assembly GCA_013694585.1 of Candidatus Nitrosopumilus sp. GTDB lineage: Archaea > Thermoproteota > Nitrososphaeria > Nitrososphaerales > Nitrososphaeraceae > Nitrosocosmicus. The sequence continues at coordinate 5,543 of JACDCB010000067.1, forward strand.
GATGATCATAAAATCTTGGGCCGCTGGGTTGTTGTCTATGCTCATCCCTTGAATGGGTACAATTCTTACACATTAGCAATTGAAAGTTATCCATGTTACTCACAAGTTAATATATACATGATACAATATTAAGGATTACCAAAAAAGGTACTAAATGGCATATATAATCAGATAAAACTGGACCTAAAGTAATTGCAATAGAACCTAAAAAAA
>JACDCB010000069.1 GCA_013694585.1 Candidatus Nitrosopumilus sp.
AGTATCCAAAGTTTTATTTTCTATGTTTTTGATATCCAAGTTCCAAAGACCACCTTGAATCCATGTTACAACTCCACCCTTAATCTGATTATTGGCAAAATGTCCAAAGGCTGTTACAATGATAGGCTCGTTTTGTTGCTTTGTGCTATTATCAATTAATATCGTATTAATATTAGTAGAAATGCCATCCGATAAATAAGATATTTCTTGAGCAGATGCCTGATAGAATGTCAGAAAGGGAGAAGAAAAATAATCACTCTTTATAAAATTTATTGACAATATCAATAAACTACTAATTATAACTCCTAAAACAAAGATGTTGAATAATTTTTTATTTGAACGAGAAATTAAAAACAAATCAAATTTATTATACAATTATAATACATAAATTTATTTCGCATTTGATAATCATAAATTATATTGAATTTGATTGATTGAATGCCCTCTCTTAGTTGCATCCCATATCGTATGTAATAATTCTAGGGTAAATTATATTAAAGGTGTCAATAATTTATTTATGCTTTTTCACAGAAAAATAACTTGTTTTTTTGTTTAATTTTATCTTGTTGTCTTCCATTATTGTTTATGATGGAGGCTAACTACGATCATCCTATAGACATCAACAACAATCACAACAGGAAAATTGTACTATTACATTTACAATTCACAACAAAGTAATAATGAGCAAGATCTATGTATCATCAGACAGAATCAGATGTAGAGAACGCATTCATGGCATGACACGATAATATGTTTGGATGATAGTCCAAATTATGATATACTTTTTAAAAACAAGCACAGATGGCTAAAATACGTTTGGTGATGCAATAAACATTAGTTATAATAAAGGAGTATCAGCATGTTCTTCAATGACTGTACTTTTAGATATGGCCTTTTCCTCGTTTTGCAAGATAAATCGAATGAGAATAGTGAAGTATCTATGACAGCAGACTCATAACAACTAAAGTGATTTTTTTAAATTGTTAATATGATAGTTTGATTTATATTGAATTTTTTTTTCAGATTACCTTGTGAATCTAAGTCGATATTCTTTGATTCCTATATTGGTTTTTCCAATAATTTTCTCCTTTAATGCAGCCGCTTTTGGACAGTCTCAGCCTCAGAATCTAACCTTTACTTATTTAACCAGTTGGGGTTCAGCTGGTGAAGGTGATGGACAGTTTGATGGACAAAACGATGTTGATTTTTTCAATGGCAAGGTGTATGTTGCTGACTATGCCAATAATAGAATACAAGTATTTGATCCTAATGGTCAATTCTTGACAAAATTTGGTGATAGTGGTGAAGGTGATGGACAATTCCGTAAAGCATCTGCATTATCCATGGACTCTGAAGGTAATATCTATCTAGCGGATCAATTCAATTTCCGTATGCAAAAATTTAGCAACGACGGAACATTCCTAACAAAATGGGGAACTGAAGGTGAAGCTGAAGGACAATTCTTACATCCTCATGTTCCGGCAAATGATGCAAATGGAAAGGTGTTTGTAACTGATAGGGAACGTGCTGATGTTCAGGTGTTTACCGACGATGGTCAGTTCTTGTACAAATGGGGCGGCGTAGGTGAAGGCGATGGTCAGCTATCAGACCCAGAAAGCTCTATTGTAGACTCTCAAGGTAATGTATACATAACAGATTATGGAAATGACAGAATTCAAAAATTTAGCAACGACGGAACATTCCTAACAAAATGGGGAACTAGAGGTGAAGCTGACGGCCAGTTCAAAGGACCTGCTGGTCTGTCAATCGATGCCAATGATAAAATATATGTGACTGATAAGAACAATAATAGAATTCAGGTATTTACCAGTGACGGTCAATTCTTGACAAAATTTGGTAATGCTGGCTCTGGAGACGGACAATTAAGTCAACCTGAAGGGATAGGTGTTGATAAAGAATCTGGAACCGTGTATGTCGCAGATACTGGTAATACAAGGATTGTTGTTTTTGAACCTCTAGTATAAGAATAAATAAATATGATTTAATAAGCCATAATTTATTGTATTATTATATTACCATTTTTTCTTTACTGATATACATCTCATGAGTAATCATCAGTAAACTTTAGACTTTGAGCAGATAGATGTACTACGACTAGGTCATTGCATTAGTAATTGATAAACATTGGACAACACGTTATAGGCCATAAATGATGGATTTCATCTAGCTTTCATGAGTACTGCAATTGTCTCTACAATAGCAGGAGTAATATCAGAAATATTCATAAAGACAAAAAAAGGATAGAATAGAAAATAATTTTATTCTTTTTTATTAATACAATTATAGTAATTAAGTTAACCAATTCTTATCTATCGTCTCAATTAAATATCATTATTTAAAAGAATCTATTTAACTTGAGTAAAAGTAGGATGATAGATATTAAGAGTAATAGGGATATCAGTTGGCATTTTTAGTAAGAAAAATCCTTATCCTTTTAAAGGAAACCTTGCCCTGTTGATTATTATATTGCCTACAGGCAAGGAAAAAGAAATCAAAATAGTTGAAATGCCTTAAAAAAAAGAAATGAATTATATAGTTTGTTTCATGAATCTTAAATTCGACTACCTAGTTACTTATTTATAGTATGTAAGATACTTGAAAATGTGAAAAATGATAAAGTAAATTAATCTACATTACAATCTTACTAGCTGCTTCTATATCCTTGATTGCAAGTTCTTCATTTCTATCATCTTTGGCTAACCCATTTGGCATATTTAATTATGATGATCCCGTCATAGTAAATCTTCAAGGATTAAGAGCACACCTTTTTGAAGCACATGATGTAACTCACAATGCAAATTCATCTGAAATTACGATGCATCTGAAAATGGCTGATGAAGAGATATCTCATTTTTTGAAGAATTTAACAGTTGGAGAATTAGATGAAAATCCAAATTCCAATTTATCCACTGCACTTGAGACAGTGCAAATGCAATTGAATAATACCAGCTCAATCGCTAACATTGGAAGTATGACTGAAGTGATGTTTAAATTAAAACAAGCTGACCAAGACCTGATAAAATCTCTGAAAGACCTGGAATAAGGGAATATAGTGATAGTGAAAATTTGACCGTTAAATAATTGACAATCCCGCTAAATTAGAGACTTTTACGCAGTGACAGCAACCAATGTTAAAGGGGCATCCAATTACATCCGTAAATAATATCATATTGAAATTGGATAACAAAGACATAGAACTATCTATAAGGTAATTATATAGAAACGAGATGAGCGTAGAATAACATGATAGTAACTTTCTTTAGGAATAAATATTGCGGTCAATAAATGTAAATC
>JACDCB010000093.1 GCA_013694585.1 Candidatus Nitrosopumilus sp.
AAGTATGCAACGACTAAACTAAGAAGGAAACCAGAAATCCCTGAAATTAATAAATTCTTATTTAAGGAAAAAGTATTGTAGTATTTCAAATAAGCATTTCTGAGGAACCTGTTAATTTTATCAACTCTCCATTTCACTTACTATTAAAAATATGTAAAATAATATAATAAGTACATGGAATAATTACTCTATTGAATTCGCATTGCTCGATCCTTTTTTCAAACCATAATAAAATAGAAATGCGATTGTACGGTTTTAACAGAACATTTACCACTAAAATTCTATGTTAGGTGTGAATCTTTAGGTTCTGGTTATAAACTATTATTCTAGGCTAATAAGTCAGGCGTACATCCATAGCAGTACTTTCACTATATTATATTATATGTCATACAAGCCCTTATCTTGCCGCATTACTATGTGACAAATTCGCAACCGATATTTTTGTCTTATCGCGTGACTCAAGAATAGTTGCTCTCATTTGTATAAGGCTTGCGCATTGTTGTATAAGGAAGTATATCGTCTTACCCTGATAAACTTCAATAATCCTAAAAAAAAGCAAGAAATAAGATCAGTTTTACGCTCTTGTAAGGAGGGATAGATAACCTATTGGCTTATTTATTATACAACGGAACATGTACTATGACCAAAGACGCAAAAGATTTCAGAGTACAGAAACTAAGGAATTCAATAAAATTTTACTTACCTAGAATAGAAGGATATCTTGAAGTTGTAAAAAAGTTATCAAGCGAGTTTGAAGGCATGACTCTGATCGAGTTTGATGGATATTTTGAAAAAAAAATCGAACCCACAAAGTATGTTCGGGTAGAAGTACATAAGAATAAACTTAACGAAAAGAGCCTGATCAAACAGGCAAATGATCTCAGAAAAATTCTAAAGCAAAAGAGTATTGCAATAGAGATAAACAATGAAATGATTTTGGTCGAAGACGATAGCGGCAGATATGGTTAAATAACCCAAGCTTTTGAGCGGCAATTTCAAATGATTTAATAGTGATTTTTTTAATGTGTAAACTCAGTTTCTTTTGTATTCAACTTATACTGCTTAATGATATATTTCAGAATGATATTATTATTACCCATTCTTATAATAAATTATTACCTCGGGAATCGATAAAATGTGCATAGTTCTAGTAATAATTTACATGTTAATCGATCTTAATAATAACCTTTTTAAATAGATTCTCAGATAGCATTACGTATAATAGCCGAGTTGTTTTCTTGGGTATTGTCTCTAAAAAAGCTAATGGATTATGAAACAAAAATGAATCTGTTTCTTAAAATTAAGTTTACACCTGGGAATAGGTAACTCATGTTTGTGTCCGTTACTTTTTATCCACTCAATAACGGTCCTCACGTCTTTTCCATCCACGCCCATTATCTCAGGAAGTGGAGAATTTTTTAAAATCTTGTTAAAATTTATCTGATCAAGAATTTTGTCAATAGTTTCATATGACACTCCGATTTCACCTTTGGCGGTCTGTCCCTTCCACAGCCTTGCACTGCTGTGTTTTTCAATAATATCCTGAGGAACCTCCATGTACCTTGCAATTTTCCTAACTTCTGTTTTATACAAGTCTGCAATTGGAAATATATCTGCTCCTCCATCTCCATATTTGTGAAGTAACCCAGTTGCAATTCACTTATGTCTGCAGTTCCTACTACTATGCCTCCTTTGGCTGCAGCGTAGTAGTAGAGAATTGCCATCCTTAGTCTAACTAGAAAGTTGGCTTTTGCTAGTTTATTCCTGGGAAAGTTCTTTATAATCTTATTTTTACCCTTGCCGATATCTATTAACTCATAATTAATGTTCAAATTTTTTGAGATTTCTAATCCATGCTTTACATCAACCTTAGGAGTTACAGAATAGTCCGGAAGTAATAGGCCGAGAACCTTATCAGAACCCAAAGACTGTGCTGAGATATATGCCGTAACAGTTGAATCTATTCCGCCGCTAATTCCAATGACATCACATTTTGCGTTTCTAGACTTTACCTCTTTATTCAAAAATCTTGAAATTTTATTTAACACTTTCCTTTCGTCCAACTTCATTAACCCCTTCTGCATGCAACGTCTGGCATATGATCCAAATTATAATTATTTTTTATAATTATAATTAATATCCTGGAAACCCATACAAAGATTGGATAATAGTATTTGAGATCGTGCTACATGCACATATTTACCATTAATTGAAGATCTTGACATCTCCTGATAGTTACCTTATCTACGATGGAATATCATCAAAATAATATCATAGCAAAGGATAATTATTTTATTATTGATATTCTAGAACATTACAAGTCTTGTTAGTATAGTTTGATATGAACATTCATTATAAATTAGAAAGTGGTAAGAATTCAGTTGGATGTTTGATAACGTCTTTTCATACCAAAAGTGCGAAAAGTAAGGTCAGTTATCTGTTAATAATCTCGACCTGAAAGGACACCGCCTAATGCTCATTAATACTCCACTTGCTGTGTAATAATCAAATTTTTGATATATCATTTATCAATTAATCTCCTACTAAGAATAATAACGATAGAACCTTGTCTGCACAGATCTTACTAAACTTCCCATAGTAGTCTAAAAACCTTTGATCTTTATTTATGTCATATTTAGTTTATCATTAGGACAGCACCAATCAATTAAAAATTTTCTGGCTGATTGAGTATCTTCAAAAATCCTTTTAGTTACAAAATCAATACCATTTGGAATGCCATGAAAATCTGAAAGTTCAAGTGGTGTATTATTAAGTGTAATAATGTACTCAATGTTGGCCTTCGCAGCTGAATCAACACCCAGTGGTGAATTTTCGACAACCAGGGCTTCCGAAGGCTTTAGTCCAAGTTTAGAAAGCGCAGTGCTAAACGGTTCAGGACTTGGTTTGCCTTCTTCCAAGTCTTCGCCGGATATGATCAAATCAAATTGCCCAAGGTTGTTTTGTTCTAACAGGGATTCGACCTCTTTTCTAGACGCCCCACTCACCACAGCTTTTAAGCAATTCTCACAATTGAGTGATTCAATTAATTCTTTTACCCCAGTAAAAGCTCTTGCTCTTTGGAGCTCTTCAAATAATTCTTTTTTCCGATTACTGATACCTTCTACAAGTTTCTCATCAGGCGATTTGAGATTGTTTCTTTTGAAAATTTCTTTGATAAGTTCAGGGCCTGGCCTCCCCTCAAGTAAGAACACGTCTCTTTTGTCAATCTCAAGCTTAACTATTTCTCTAAATGCAATTTGAAACGCCTCTGCATGAAATGGCATTGCATCTATTAATACGCCATCCATGTCAAATAAAATCCCTTTCAACTTTAACGAATGAATCCCTGTTCAATAATATAAAGTAGAGAGAATCATAGATTGTACCCTGATCTGGCTCTTTTGGATCAGTAAAGGACTATTCGTAACGGCATATTATATAAAGAATAGATATCTTAATGAAATGATTCAGAATTGACAATTGTCATATTACTCCTGTATAAAACATTCGTTGTATCTTGATAGATAAAGTACAGCAGAAAAAGTTTTCATCCTTTGAATATATAGTAACCCCAGCAAATAGATAGTATGAAACAATTCGATTTCTTTACCAACAATAGAATTATAATAAAAGGCAGTCCGTTGGATTATAATTTCTTTAAAGAGAACTTGGAGTTAAATACTAGGGCCAAACACATGATCAAATACATACCCAAAATTGATCTTATAATTGCTAAAATAATACTAATATCATGGTATTAACAGTCTATAGTTACTATCATTCCTGTAATACAGTATTGATTATTTCTCTCAATGCTGCAATTTTGACCGGCTTTTGAACTATTTCATTTATCTTGGCAATCTTATAAGTCTCACTGACCACTAAATCATCAACATTAAATGCTGTTATCAGAATGATTTTGATCTTATCATTAAATTTTCTGATTTCAGCAGCGAGCTCTATTCCTGACATTTCTGGCATCCTTAGATCAGTAAGTATCAGTGAAAACTCTTTAGTACTCTGCTTAATGAATTCTAGTGCAACCAACGGATCTGTGAAGGACACTGCATCATAGCCCATCCTTTCTAAAAAGGCCTTAAATAATGAAGCCAGTTCCTTTTCGTCTTCAACTATAATAATAGACGAAGATCCCGACATATTGAATATTTCAATCAGTGAATATTTAACCGTTTACAAAATGGATAATAACCAAGAAATTGTTTTCAGACACGCGAGTTCAATACAATATGGCATAAGATTTACTCTAGTTGTCAAAAGATCCAAAAAGTATATGCAACACACACATACAAAAAAAATTCTAAGCTTTATCATATCTGGTTAGTGCAAATTTTATTTGACATGTCAATAACAACTTATTTTTTTCAATGATACTAAATTACTTTACAAAACTAAGAACATTAAAAAGCCCTTCTCTGTTAACTAATGAAGTTCAAAAATTATTTTAATTATATAAATCTCTAATCCACTGGCAAACTAAAAGAAAAAGTTGCCCCGCCCTTACTGATCACAATTTCCTGCCCTATTCTGTACCCATAACATACCATCGAGGCTTCTATGATTTATTTGGCCAAATACTGCCCAAAACCCATTCCATGGGTTGATAGGCTACCGTATTTTTGTGAATAGTGTGGGTATTATTCCATTATCGATACCTTGGTTAGAATCCTCAACGATAATTATAGCATATCGCTTAATTTTCTATCTCTCCCCTGTTCGTCTATTCGTATATGGATTCGAATTATTCGTGGTAATAGATGACATCAAATATTATTGTACCAAAATCATTCTCAGTCATATCGTTTGTCTTTTCTGGGTAGTAAGGTATTACTTTTGAGCTGGACATGATAACCGATACAATATAATATTTTCATTCTGTTTAATATCATTGATAGTAACTGATCATATTTTTTTGTAACCGATTTTAAAGAATTATTTAGTAGATTGGTAACTACCTGATATGTTTTGAGCCTGTCAATATTAACCATTAAAATTTCTTTAGAGGGTATAAATTTAATGGTAACCGATTGGGGAACGCTATTAGAAAGGGAAGTTTTTTTATCCACAATAGTTTCCTTTGAAAGTCTATTGTTCATGTCCGCCGTATTCAAAAAAGCAGAGCGGTACTCATCAATTATATCATCTATTTCTTGATTAATTTCTACGGATACCCTGTTTGGAACTAAGCTTCTACTTTCAATTTTAGCTATATCCATTATCTTTTCAATCAATGACTGAAGTCTAAAGGCATTCTTCTGTATCAGAGACACATATCCCCCGTTCTGCAAATCAAAATCCCTGTAATGAGCCTCCTCAATTATCATTTCAACATATCCTAGAATGGTTTGTAACGGTGTCCTTAAATCATGGGCGGTAATGCTTAGTAAATCTTTTTGAGATATTAGCTTTGAGTTGCTCGTTCTCATCTTCCAAAAACTTTAGTTCAGAAAGCAATCGTTCTATTATTTCATTAATTTTATTTTCAATCTCGTCAGAATTTTTCATACATTGCCCCTGCGGTTTTACCTATCCGTCAAATTTTTTTGCGATACCATTACCGTCCGACAGATATTCTATTACTTTAATATTTAATTTTAAATTCGCTTTCTCCGGTTATCGATTATCAGCAGTAATATCATAAATTCTAGTATATAACAAAGCATAAATAAGAGAACCCAATTTATATCACATCTCAAAAGTCATACCAGCGTTTTTAAAATATTTTGGAATGCATTTATTTTATATTATTGTGAGGTAGGTTTGGATACCAGTAGGGAAACTTTACAATTGTGTTACCAAAATGAACCTTTAACTATTATCTCACTGGATTGGTTCACTCCAAATATAAAAGAATCTCACTAGTGGTTAGTTTCTCTGTCAATTTCTTGCGCTCTATTTTGAATAACAAGTTTATTCCATCATGGCTTGAAAAATAGAAGTGACTGCTACCGTTATAAGAGATCAGTTCGTATTCAATTAAGTAAAACAAATATTTTTTGATTAATTCATCTGAGATTGGTAATAATCTTTGAATATTCAAACAAATCTTCTGAATTGATGCTCCTTTCAAGCACATCAACAAGATAGGCTGGAAGATAACAGCCTGCATGACCAAAATATTTTGAGTTCTCTCTTCATCTTTAATTAGTTTCATTACTATATCCCACTGCGATTTTTTCTCTGTACTTGCTCAGAATATATCCTCGATATAAAGAAACTATCATAGAAAGGAACTTTCACACTTTCGAAACCACTATAGTGGCTCAATCTTTCACATGGGTGATCCAGCCCTCCTAATGATACTGGGCACATTTTAGACAAACTGCTATTATCTAAATTGATCTTGACCATGTTTAAAAATTCTAGCGTAACATTCTATATAAGGAGTGATCCGTGCTTCGACCTAGTGCCATCTTCATAGTACCCTCGAAGCAATGATTCGTCGTTGACCCTACTCCCTGTAAGGCAATCCACCCATTTGTTCACTTTCTGTCAAATAAATGGTTCATAATTACCATTAACGGGAAAGAGATTGAAATGTTCGAATAAATATCAATTTGTTTAACAGGTCATGATCGGATAGTTAAATTTTGTGGGTGGATTCTAAATAAACCAGGCAAAATTCCGATAGGTTCCCTATCAACCGATACAGTTATGTTATTTTGAATTTCAGTTATCCACATTACTGTCTGAGACTGACTATAATAGATATCGTTCTCATTTGTAATGGCCTCATCACCCCTTTTTATATTTATTAATTTCTGTAGGATTTTGAAACTGTCCGAATTTTTTATTACTATTGTATCAAGTAGTCCATCTGTCATGTCCGCCTTAGTTGCAACCTGGAATCCACCCCCCAAATAACTGCCATTAGATACCATGCCCATGGTCATTTTTGTCAAAAGCCTATTACTTGTACTTTTGCTTTCAAGTGACCCTTCAATTAATTCACATATATTGCTTTTATAAGTAGGTAGAGTTGCAAGTATTCCAGTAACAGTAGAAAGTAGTCGGCTACTAATTTGATTTCTTACCAGTTTAGATTTTTCGATAATTTCTGCACCTAATCCTATCTCAGCAGCATTAAGGAATAATCTGAATTCAGCTTTCGAATCTTTTTCGTTGTTAGCCATTACTATTGCAGCAATAACATCAATCTTTTTAAAATTATTGGATGCTGCTAAGTTCTTGCAACATTCCTCAAAATCCGGAGATAGACCTAGGGACCTGATCAATACATTGCGCGTTCCCCCAGGAAGTATTGTCAAAATAGCATCTGGATTAATGGGTTCAACATCAGTAAGTGATAACAAATCATCATGGTGGATATTTTTAAAATCTACAGAGCCAACGTTTCTGTTAATATTTTCTTTGAAAAATCCATTAGTAACTTCGTTAATAATCCCGTCACCCCCTATGGGTATTATATGTGTGGATCCTTTTTGTAGATGCTTTCGAGCGAGCACTATTCCATCGCCTGCTTTCTCTGTGAACACGATTTTTAAGTCATTACCAAAATATTTTACTAATATTTGTTCAATGGACTCCCATTTATTTCCTGTTTGTCCACCCTTGGAATTTGGGTTAACTATAACAATAGAATTATCTGGCATGTGAGGTAACTAAGATTAAGCAGTAGGGGTCATTATATATAAATTAAACAGCGTGTATGGGTTCTATTAATAAGAACCTACATCTACTAAGTTATAATTCTCCGAGTCGAATTGTCAGTATTACTATAATTCTTGCAATGATTATTGAAGGAGAGGTGTTAGATTAGTTTTCTGGGTTAATATCACCCATTAGCTTTGAGGATTCAATCACACTTTTAATCTGTAAATCGTCGCTACCTGAGATGATCTTCGACACAGTTGGTTTTGCCTCCTTTCCTAATATCATGGCCTCCTTACCTTTCCGCATTAATACAACCGTAGTGTTATTTTCTGTCAATTTATGTGCGAAATTCTTGGCTAAACCCAACTGTAGTTGAAAAGTTGATTCTTTATCGGTCATGGAGTGTATAAATTCCTTGGCGCCATCCAGTTTTTCCAATATCTTATCTACCGAACTGTCGGTTTCATTATCATCTGGTATGCTCTTATCTTTATGAGCATCGCTACTACTTATTTTGAAGAGATCAAATAATTCAGGTTCTAGTATATCGATATCAATTTTGTTTGATTCATTATC
>JACDCB010000101.1 GCA_013694585.1 Candidatus Nitrosopumilus sp.
GATTTAAGGTATTAAAAAAATGGTCCGAGTCTCAAAATAGTAATACCCAATGGATAATAAAACATGCGTTAAGAAATGAATTAAAAAAAGGAAACCTTGAAGCTAAAAGGCTAATACTATATAATTAACAAACATGAAAATTAATCTACAGACTCTTCAATTATAGTCATCTAATCCATTGTATTTATGAGAAACAAACAATAATGCTAATGAAATTGAAATAAGTCATCAATCTTTATCTATATTTGTTTATCTGGTTTTGTTTAACTATAGAGATTTAGCTTAGGTTACAATTTCGGGTCAAATTTGTTTCACATACCACCGAATTCGCTACCTAATTTAGTAACTATATTGGACGGTATAAGATGTAGGGTAATTCTTAATTTTCATCTTTTTAAAACAAATCTTTTTATGTTTTCATCTTCACAATTGAGATCCTAGGAATAACGACCCTTGACTATTTTGAGAGTAAAAATCAGATAAATGATCTATTGGTATCTGTTATTTTATTTCCTTTTTTGCGCATGAATCACAGTATTTTTCTATAATGGTAGCTCCATCTACAGTGAATATTGCTTCCTGAGTAGCCGTATTACCGCAACTTACACAGTATGTTGTCTTTCCGCCAACATCAACGAATGCCCTTATCAACGAAAAATTCTTTTCCATTCTATGTCTTCATTTATTATTATTATGCAATTGCACTTATAGTACCTGTTTGCTATATGTGAGCCAAATTTATATAAAAGACTATTAGCGGAATTAATGTTTTATGCTCATTGGTGAATTTAATTTATTTTCCCTGCAGTAGTTGTTTGTATAAAAACAGAGGACAAGTTACCTAGAGCATTCAAAGAATTTAGAAAATCCATTCCCACAACTTGACCTTCCAAGTCTATAAGGGGGCTTCCTACAAATTCATTGGGACCCGGGCCTGATTCGTCGATAGCATGATGCCTTACTATATTGGGATCTGAAAGAGGTATATAATATCCAGAGTAATTTTTTTGTTTTGGATTTGTTATTCGCTGGTTATTACCTGTAGCCTATTACTTTGTCATTGGTTGCCACAGAAGATGATTATTGAACATGACAAAGAGTTTATCAATAATATCGATATAGAATTGGAGAAATGAAAACATGTGAAATTTGTGGCGATACAGTATCCTCTGGAACTACTAACACTGTATGTTCATCTTGTACTAGTATTAGAGAACCTACAATGGCTTCAAAAGACTCTCTTGCACATCATATATGTGGTTGTATTAATACAGATAGAAGGAATTGCCCATTGTGCAAGAAACCATGTCATCATGATACGTCCTTAAACCCTAAGATATTAATTTCACCAATGTAATATGTAGCCCACAACTACTTCAGTCCAAATAAGAAATGGCTTATCCAGAAGATGTCTGTATAATTTACTTAAGGATTGGATTTGAGGTGTATGAAGTATGGTCATAATTCAAAAACATTCACCTTTATTCTAAAATAATATCCACAAATCCAAGGTATGTACTTTACCTAATTATCCTTAATAGTTGAAAAAAAAACAAATTTGCAGTTGTTTCCACCGAACCCTTACACCATACGGAACTTAATCCCACCGAAAATAAAACGCGTTTTTGGTTTACGTTTATCAAGTATTTAAAATCTTATTGTATCATATACATCAGAATAATAATTCATAAATTCTAGAATTACTATATACTCATCTTCTTACGAATTAGCAGTTTACGAATTTCTGAATTCGAATATCATTATATTAAATATCCAAATTTAAAAATATTCATAGTATATCTATCATTATCTCCATAAGATAATATGAGTGAGGAAAAGAAACCCGAAAGTGATTCATCGGAAAATGACAAGTTAAATAAAGAAATGCTAAAACCTGTAACGAAATCTGATTCTGAGTTAGAAGATGAATTGAAGGAGTTAGAAGTGGAGAATTCTGGAGGGGGCAAGGATGGTGGAGGAGGTTGAAGTAATCTTTTTTATTATCTGAATTATTTATAACTCAAATCATGATGTTCAAATTGGCTTCTAGATTACTAACTCGTATGAAATTTTATACTCGTCCCACCTATTTGTTCTGCTATAATATTCAGAAGTCTATGTCACGTTAATTTGTAATTGTTAGATTAATCCTAAATTACTGTCTGACTCATTAGAGTTATTTCCTTGCATGTTCGTTCCGTTAAACATTTCACCTATTGTTACACTAGGATTATTTCGAGAAGTTAAATTTGAAGAGTTCTCTATTGACGATTGTGCTGTAACTACATGCAAACTCCCAGTATTAAAAAATACTACTATACTGAGAATTCCGACAAATATTAACAGGGTGGATCTAGTCATGCAATAATTATGTTAATATAATATAAATAACTCCATACTTTTGAATTATTATATTTTGGGGAGCCATTGAAATTTTTTTTGGAATTCTCAAGGACGTATTTCTCCCGAACGGCAGAGTAGTACCGAATTACTCACAGATCTGTGACTCTTTCCACCGAACCAGCACTATATTGTAGTAACGATATACTAAAAGTCTGTTTCATCTAAAAAAACTATTCAACTTTCCTGATGATATTATAGTTCAATCAAAGTTCATATGCTAATATGCTAATGGAAAAGACCCATTCAATATGACTACTGACTATGGGGGAAGAAGAGATATCTAGGAACTCTCGATCCTAAATAATAGATATTAAATCAGGTCGTCTAAACTATTAGTGTTCCATTATGAGAGCGTTTTGTGGTGGCATCCAAATATACAATAAGTAAAAAATTGGAATTATTGTTGGAGCATATACAACCTGCACAACTAATTGATGTCTTTAATGGTAAATGGGAATCCAATTTTATTTTCACTTCCAATGATTTGCGAATATTGAAGTGTCTAATACAAAAACCACGAATAAAGATTAAAGATAAAAATTTGCAATTACCAAAATATATTTGTCTTGTGTAAAATATTTACATGAACATGAGTGAAGTAAATATGCTATCCGCTGTAACTTTGATAGTCAAAGATATGGATAAATCATGCAGTTTTTACTCTCATATACCTGGATTCAAGCTTATTTATGGCGGATCTTTAGTTGATTCCTTTACTACTTACCAAATTGGCAAATTCAAAAATATTACATTTCTGAATTTACAACTGAAAAAATCCTTAGATGATGATTTAAATGAGAGTAACACAAAGAATCATTTTGGCAGAATAATTTTTTATACCAACAATGTTGATAGACTCTATACTTATTTTAAGACCAATAAATCAATTTCCAATTTAATTCTAATTGAAAATGAGCCTGTGAATGACGTATTGAATGTAAATTATAGTATAATCGTTAAAGTAGATAATAGAAATTAATTATACAGTTATCTCTTTTATCATGACATTGCTTAGTCCCACCATACAGGAAATTTAATGATTATTTATCAAATGAATATCCGTCTAAACCCATGAC
>JACDCB010000114.1 GCA_013694585.1 Candidatus Nitrosopumilus sp.
AGTAATGATGAATCTTCTCGTAAAAACATTGATGGGAATGTCACAAATTCTCAAGACTCAGTCTCACCGACGACGACTTCAAGCGAAATTATTGAAGAAGGAATTCTTCTTTGCAAAACCTGCATGAGATTTTATCCAATAACGGAAGAGATCCCGATAATCCTGCCTGATGAATTAAGGGATAAAAAAAAGGATATCGAATTTCTAGAGAAGTGGAGCACTTCGGTTCCTGAAGAGCTATTAAAAAACTTAAAGCCATGGACTCTTAGTAAATTTCATCCAATAAAATAAATTATAATCTCATGACTCGGTTAATTGAAAAACAATATATAGATTGTAAATTTAAACTGATTTCTAAAAGCAATTTAGATATTTCTCTATGTGTAAAAACAAAAATTGATAGATTTGATATAGACTAGTCAATTCCCAGAAAGGACTATTTCTGAAGCGAATTTAAGGCCATATTCAATGAGGATATTTTGTTGTTTACGATAATTTTATCTTCCCCTCTTCAGGCATTTTTAACATTCTCTCGCATGCCTTAATTTGTGGCTTCATTAATTCCACTTTATCTAAGCAGAGTATATAAGCAGATTCTATAAAGTAGTATATAATACGTCGAATCCGATTGTCATTAGACCCAGATGTTTTCGTTTCTACTATGAATCGATTTTCATTCTTGATAATGTTCATAGTAACGCGATAAAAAGAGTGCAATTTTTTATATAACCGTAATCAAACTCAAGTCTTTTATAGCATTTGAGCATACAATTACCATGGAAAATAAACAGTTCTCGGCGCTAATAGTCTTGAGTATGCTCTCAATTTCAACTTTCATTGTTTTATCATTGCCAAGCAACATCAACTTTGTAGCAGCTACCATTGATAATCCCAAGGATCAACTATTACCATTTGACATGAAAGACATATTTGGAGGAGGACCTGGTCAAAATGAAACTTCAAATAATTATTCGAGCACTACTGTTGAGGATAATTCAAATAAAATGACAAAGTGCGAAATGCCGCCTTGTCCTCCTGGGCAGGCATGCATACAAAGCTGTCCATAATTTTTTTTGATAAAATCAATAAACTTTATTTCGAGTTATTATGTTCCAACTTATTATTGGATCTACTTAATGTTGGTTTAGTTGGGTTCACCTCAGTTGGGTTGAGCATGAATTTTCTTCCTAAAGAGAGAAACAGATAGTCTAGCTGATATGCTAATAATATCATATCGTTTTAACTCTTAATTATTTTTTGCGTAGAAGAGAGGTTCTTTAAATTGATCTTTATTCCCCGTAAAGTATCCATGACCATTTCCATCACAAGAGGTTACAGATGTGCTGCCTCCATTTAATAAAGCGTTCCGCACCGTTGTGGGAGAATCTCCTGGTTGAGAGGACAGATAAAGCGTTGCAGCACCAGCAATGTGTGGAGTAGCCATGCTTGTACCGCTCATCGGGGCGTACGAGTTTCGTTTATAAGTTGAATAAATTTTTGACTCGGTGTATCTAGGTCTATAACAGAACCATAGTTGCTGAACCTATCTAATGTATCATCATTTCCATATCCCGTACTATCCTTTAGAACCACATTTTCCATCAAATTCCCTATGGCGGAGACTGCTAGCACGTTTAGTTTGTTGGTAGGTGGAAATGTGCGGGCATCTTTTGCTGAGCTACCCACTGATATTACAAAAGCAATACCTGCTTTTACTGAATTATTAATTGCGGTATCTAAAGCAGTAGATTTGCATTCACATCCAAAACTTAAATTAGCAACCTCTATTTGATTAGCATAGCTTGTAGCATAATCGATTCCTTTTATTATAGTTGATAGAGGACCAGACCCTTTCTTCTCCAATACCTGAATTGCCCATTACTTGGCTCCTGGGGCCACACACCTACAGTTCCTATTGTATTGTCCTTGGCAGCATCAATTCCTGCAACATGAGTTCCCTAGCCGTTGTCATCATTTGCTGAAGTGTTTGATGTTCCAGAACCAAATGAAGAAGACCACCTTCCGCTCGACGGTATTACAAAATTTTGATCATAAATATTCAAATCAGTAGTTAAGATCGATACCAGTGTCTAGCAATGCAGCGTCAACATCAACCATACCTCCCTCATTTCCAGATTTGCGGGAACTAAGGTCCGCATCAATCCTGTCAATTCCACTTGGTAATGTTTGAGCAAAAGCCTGAGCCATTACATCTTTTTCTACATAGTCGACCATTGGAAGTTGTTCTATGGCTTCAATAACTTTATCATTTGGTACTCGAATCGCCAATCCGTTTAGCACACTTTCATAAACTTGAAGCAGTTCAATACCTTGTGCACTAGATTCACTTGAAACCATTGAAAAAAAATCAGAGACAGTTGTATCATCGTCCTTAAATACTACAATATATTGACCAGGGATTACATTGTCGTCAGAAGTCTTTACTTCGGAGAGAAATGTAGATGGAATGTCAGCATAATCCCCAATTAATGGTAAAGTATCAGGGAGTTTTGAAGAAGCCTTATTAATATCATTTGTGTTTTCGTTTTCGTTACTATAAACTGTGTTCATCATATTTGACGGAAATGGAAGAGAAGTAGACCTGGGTTGAGTATCCACATCTAAGGCTTGTTCTTCGCTATCGCCGCTATCAGCGGTCTCTAACTCAGAATATGGATTATTTTCGTTCACGTCTTCACCAGAATTAGATTTTGGAATAATATTTGTAATTTTTTTAAAGTCAATAATAGAAGAACTTTCTGCTTGAGGAGTATTACTATCAAAATTAAAGTTGAAGAATGGAATATCAGGTAAGCCTATGTTAAATG
>JACDCB010000124.1 GCA_013694585.1 Candidatus Nitrosopumilus sp.
TAGGATGTTTGTACAGATCAATGTTACCAATCAGTTTCATTAAAATATCTGAGAAACCCAGTAAGGATTGCACCGGATTTCTTAATTCATGAGCTGCTATGTTTATAAATTCCTTCTGCATATCATCGTGAATCTGGACATTGCTATTTGCTATTTCGAGTTTCCTATTTGTATCTTCTAATTCCTTGGTCCTTTTTTTAACTGATTTATCCAAAGTACTGTTTACTTTACTTAGGAATAAGATCAATAACAATACAACAGCGATTATACCTATGATTAAAGTGAGCATTTGTAGCCTTTCTTTGTCTATTGTTTCGTTGATTTTTGAATAAATAAAGGAGGTTGGTGATACTACAAATACAGAATACTTGGGAGAGCCCTCAACGATAACTGGATATCCTGCATTAAGTCTTTCACCGTTTATGAACTGGTATACCTCAGAAGATGGGATTCCTGACATGACTGTTTTTACTAGATTGTTTAACTTATCATTATGCCCAGTTAAATTCTGGGTAAAATTTCCAAAAAAAGGTTTTCCTGCGAGTGAATCTATAGGATGTACTAACTGCGTACCCTTGTTGTCTAAAACTGCCAAATACTGTGATTGTATGTCGTAAATATTTCCATAATAGTTAAAAAATTCATTTGTTGGAATTACTACGCCGACCAAGCCATTATAATAAGAGCCACTAGAATTTGTTGTGATGATTGGTTGAGTCATTGCAATTCTATTTTTACCATCTATTCCTACAAACATGTCAGAAATTACAGGAGACATTGTGTTTTTTGTCTGATTTACCCAGCTCCTAAAAGAAAAATCCTTTCCTGCATAAGAGGGATTTCCACTAGGAGCTATATCGATCACAGAGATGCCATTTTTATTGTGAAGGAACAATCTGTCCACAGGCGTAGTGGAATTTATTTTGTAGTAATAATCTGCCAATAAGCTTTTGGTCAAATTAGACGTAAAATCTTCATCTTGAATAATGCTAGACATTGCTAATCCTTGCAATCTTGATAGTATCAATTCCATATCCGATTGCAGGCGCTGTGCTATTGCACGACTCGCATCGTTTTGATCTTGTTTTTGCTGTTCAAATATGTTATTTCTTATACTGTCTTCTGTTTCTTGTTGTAAATAGAAAAATAAAACAAGCGGGATTATGACTATGAAAATAGCAGCAGTATGGATTGAATTATTTATTGTAAAAAACTTTAAAATTGATTCCTTTACATTATTGAATCTGCTAAATTCCATAATATAACTAGAAATGACCTGAATAAATTGTTATTTCTCTGCTATCGCATAAATTCACAAAAACTGTGTTTTCATTCGTTGAATTATTAAAATCTGGAGTATCTTTTGGCTTGGATTATTATCCAACATTGATTTTTACTAAATCTACTTGAATCATTCTGTTATTAGCTACAAAGTTGGGCCGTCGTACACACCGTCTCTTTTTTATTTCTCCATGGATTCGAGTTAAATATTATATAGCGATTTTAATATCAATATATGGAAATCAAATGCAAACTAAATACGTATTATTTCTTTGTTGTACTTTATACATTGTTTTAATGTCGTCATTTTGCACGACAATTATTGTATTTGCTCAAAATCATGAGTCTTCTTCATCGGGCCTTGTATCCTCTGATACAAAATTTAATTTCAAAAGAGGGGTCTCTTCAGAGACGGAAAACTCAAATTCAACCCAAATTTTTCAGCCTGAAGGAATAATAGTTGATAGTAATGATAACATATACGTCAATGATATTCAATCAAATGAAATAAAGAAGTATGATGTTAATGGAAATTTTATTTTAAAATGGGGAAATCAAATTGTAAATGGAATTACATTAAATCATCCTCATAGCAGTGAAATAGATAATCAAGGTAATGTTTACATTACAGATCAAAATAATAAACGGGTTGTAAAGTTCTCCAACAACGGTACATTCATTACTTCATGGGGGGAAAATGAAAATAGGGGTGTGCATTTTCTGCATCCACATGGCATTGCAGTGGATTCTCTGGATAACGTCTTTGTTTCGGATCGAGATCTTAATACCATCCAAAAGTTCTCCAACAACGGTACATTCATTACTTCATGGGGGAGTAAGGGTACAGGGAATGGTCAATTTGATATGCCTTGGGATGTTGCGGTTGATAATGAAAATAATGTTTTGGTACCTGATTATGGGAATAATCGAATACAAGTTTTCTCCAACAACGGTACATATCTTAGGGAATGGGGGACAGAAGGAAAGGGTGCCGGAGAATTTCATCATCCAGCAGTAATAGCATTCGACAAATCCCAAAATCTATATATGACAGATTCCGACAACCAAAGAATTCAAATATTTTCGAAAAACGGTACTTTTATTACAGGATTTGGGCAATTGGGCGAAGGCCCTGGAGAATTTTCGAAACCAGAGAGTATAACCATTGATTCCTATGGACGTGTATATGTGGCAGATACCACTAATAACAACGTTCAACTGTTTATACCTTCTAATTAATTGGAAAACTATATCTGCCTGGGTTACAAGACAATTTGATAATCTTTTTTAACAAATCTTGTTTATGAAAGAGCGTTATTTTTTTACAATGAATTCAACATGTGTATGATAGTATTATCGGATGGTATTATTCTGGGAAGATACCAAAAAAAGTCTTTATGAATTTTATTTTAGCTAATTTCAAAGCCTTCTCGCCTTTATCAGTCAAACTATAAACTATTGTTTTTCCATCTCTTTCCTCAACAATGAAACCTAGTTCTCTCAGACCTTTTAGTGCTGGATATATTGTTCCGGGACTTAGTTTCTTCTCGCCTTTTCTAATTGCAATTTCTCCCGCTAGCTCTTGACCATGCATTGGTTTTTTCGAAAGTAAGAAAAGAATCAGAAAGCCTAACATTCCTCTCATGTCGCAGCAATCTTCTCCTCCTTCTCCTGGTCTGTCCCCTCCTTCTCCGCGCATAGATACTAGAGATATTGGGTATCCGATATATATAAATACATCTTGAATACTATGTATCGTATGTCCGATGGAATGGATGAGGAGGTGGGATAATGGGTTGTGGTTGTAATTACAGCGGTACAAACGCTGTTTGAGTACAAAAGTCAAGAAGCTTTCTAACTCGTGAGGAAAAAGTAGATTTATTGAAGGAATACAGGAATGATTTAGAGAGAGAAGTCAAAGGAGTATCAGAAAGGATTAAAGAGTTAGAGACATCATAACTTTTTTAATCTATATTTTTTGCTATTTTGCCATATTTTAGTAACTTGATATTTTCTAACCACCTACAAATAACGAATAATGTGTTAGTGTTATGCAAATTTGTAGATGAACCTGTAGTTAATTTAATTGTTTTATCCTTTCTTTGGATAAAAACGAACTTTGCTAAATTCGTTTACTCTATACTCATCGGAAAAAATGAGTCCTTCATTTTGCAGTAATTGTTTCTTTTTCTGTGTCCCAAAAGCATATCCACCTATTTTACCATTGGACATCACAACCCGGTGGCAGGGTACTTTAATCGGATTTGGATTCTTGCCTAAAATTCTTCCTATATGCCTTGAAGCCGCCGAATTTCCAAGGGCTTTGGCAAGATCTCCATAAGTAGAAACTTTGCCTTTAGGAATGGTTAACAGCATGTTGTAAACATCTTCACTGTTTATTTTCTTGGTCAAGGGTTTCTGGCTCATATTTTTGTCCAGCTTGCGGTTAATTTGCTTCATATATTTATGTAATATCTTTAGATGTTATTTAAATA
>JACDCB010000128.1 GCA_013694585.1 Candidatus Nitrosopumilus sp.
AAGTATCACTGTACAATCTGTTTAGAAGAATATAGTATAGCAGGAATACATGTGATTGAAGGATAATGAATTAGGAAACAAAGCAGTTATTAAATTAAAAATCATAATAAAAATGTACAATATCTACAAGATTTCTTTTAAATTAATAAGATATAATTGATAAAAGGTGATCTAAAGTAGATTTGATTAAGACGATGTTAAAGTCTCCGTATTTTTCAACCCAAAAACAAACATTCAAAACGTCATCGAGAATTTCTTTTATAGGACAACAAAGACTAATTGACGATGAAACAAACTGTCACATATAATAAATCCGTTTTGGCTGTTGTAATTGCTATGAGTGTTGTTATTACTCTGTTATCATCTGGAGTAGCTCAGGGTCAAAATAGTAATTTATCTCATAGTGAACCCTTAAAGTCAATCGATAATAAAACAAGTGGAAGTTACGATTCCATGTTTATTAGTATTCCAGTTGAAAAAGGCTACGTTAATGGAAATATATCATATTTTATAAGTACGGATGCATCTCAAGAAATGATTGTTTCCTCAGTTACGAATACGACCAAATTTGACGTTAATTATGCACCAACTCTCGGCAATACACCAGAACTTTCCCGTCAACAGGGTTTTGTGTTTACGAATGGGCTATTAGGGAATGGGACATTTGAACATCAACTTCCAGTTGCATCCGCAGCTTCCGGAGATGAGGGATATAGTCCTTTATTTCAAATAAATTATGTGAAATGGAATAATGAATCTCAGCCAAGAATCTTAAAATCTACAGCCGATATAATGGATGCACAGTCAAAGGGTGAACTTTCTATACAAAAATCAAATGTAGTAATCAATAGTCCTGCTGTGAAGATTAAATGATTCCATAATTCTTTTATTTTGATAGAGTTTATTTTGTCTTATAGATTAATAAATAAATCATGGTTGGTTTAAATTCCGCCAAAATAATTTTCCCTAGAACTAATAGCCTTCGCATTATTTGGATCACTTGTAGGACGGCTTGAATAAGTTCTCAAATCTTATTCTCATATTTGCAAAGCAAACTACAATCAAACACTAAATCCGTATGAAAATTTTTGATAATTATGAACTAAGATGATTTCAATATTGATAACGGGTAAATTCCTTTAAAAGTTTAATAGACCTTTCGATTATCCAAAGAAAGAGAATCATTGCAGCCTTTGTATTTTTTTGTGGCATTGATATTTGCAATAACAATTGCAAATCTCGCAATAATTCTTGCAGATTCAGATAGTAAAATAATTTATTCTAGTTGGATGTTGATTATTAGTTCATCCATCGCTGCCGGATTGTCCTTGCTAACGCTAATAAAGGACAGGTCTAGCATGAAAAAAGACAAGACGGCAATTCATCTTACCATTGGGCTCGTATTTTGGTGCATCGCAAATATAATTTGGGGGTATTACGAAATAATCCTTGATATAGTATCCCCAGTACCCTCACTTGCGGATTTGTTTTTGTTGTCTGCTTATGGGTTTTTGATTTATAGATTAATGGTAACTTACAAAAACCTTGGAGAAATCACGAACAAGAAAATAATCCATCTTGTGTCTATTGTAACAGGACTCTTCTTAATTTACATTTTAAATTTAATGCTTAGCCTAACGGTAATTTCTAATTTTAGAGGCTTTATGTTATTTATAGTCACTATTGCTTATCCAGTTTTGAATTCAATCCTGACTGTTTTGGCCCTGACTATTATTCTCAATATTAAAAATGAAAAGCATATGTCTATTCCTTGGATATGCGAGCTAGTTGGCCTATTAGCCATAGTTATTGGAGACAGTTGGTTCGCTATTATAGTATTGACGGCTTTTATAGAACAGATTTGGATTTCTGCTATATTGCTCTCTGCCCACTATTTACTAATTGCCGGGGGTCTAGTATGGTACCTTCGCTACTCCAGTGCATGGGATATGAGGATATCGGACAGCACATCTATGAATAAGATTAAAGAAATATTTTCAGCTAAGGTCCTCCTTTTTTTCATTATACCGTCAGCCTTTTTTGCTCTCATTATTTTGTTTTTGCCAATAAATTTTGCATCAGTAGCAAATCAAGCAGGAGTATCATGGATATGGATATATCCAACATTTCATGAACCCCTCCCTTCAAAAAATATCTACCCGGAGTATATAGTTGGGGCCATCATTCCACAATCTGGTTCATTGTCTTCCCTAGGTAAACCTGTTCATGCTTCCTTGGAAAAGGCTGAAAGCGACGTTAATAGATATTTTGACTACCATAACTCATCATCCAGAGTCAAATTAATAGTAGCAGACTCAAAGACTAGCCCACAAGAATCTCTGGCAGCCATTAAGAAGTTATACTCATCTGGAGCAAGGGTGATTGTCGGCCCAGCCACGAGCACGGCTGTTTCTGCTGTCCTTGATTTCGCAAATGAAAAAAATATTACACTATTGAGCTATGCTAGCACTTCGCCTAAGCTTTCGATTCGTGGAGATAATCTTTTTAGATTAGTACCGGACGATAAAAGCCAAGGTAAAGTTATTGCTGAGAAGATGATAGATGACGGTATCAAAGTTATTGTTCCTTTCTGGAGAGGTGATATTTACGGCAACGAGTTGGCTAATGCTACCAAATATTATTTCGAAATACTTGGAGGCAAGGTAGAGGAAGGTGTTAATTACGAACCACATACCGGAAAATTTGCTACTAGTTTACACAGGATTAACTTTATCATGTGGAATCAAGAACTCAAAAAGATGAATACAATGGTATCTGATGCAATAACAAAGTACGGTACGGAATCCGTTGGCGTATACGTCATTTCCTATGATGAAATTACACCGATATTGATTCAGGCCCAATTATTTGATAATCTAGGAAAAGTAAGGTGGTATGGAAGTGATAGTATCGCAGAAAACCACCATCTCATCAAAAATATAGAATCAGCTAGTTTTGCCACTCAGACAGGATTCACAAATCCATTATTTTCCGTTGGTATGGACAATCAATCAGCACATGACATTGAGGGCGAATTGGGTGGAAGTGGAGATGGAGATGGAGAACACGATAGTTCTATGACCTATCCAGCCGTTGCATATGACTCATTCTGGATAGCCTCAAAAAGTATGGATAAAAATTCTACTATTAATGGGAACAATGGTGATTTTAACAGTAAAGACTTTAACGAAATATTAATAGAAACTGCCGAATCATATAACGGTATTACAGGTAAAATAGATCTAAACGTGGCCGGTGATCGAATAAGCGAAAATTATGACTTTTGGTATGTTACCAAGGACGATTTGGCGGATGAATTCAAATGGGAAGCTAGATTCGAAGAAATTAATTCTAATCACTAATCAAATTATGAAAGTGCAAGAAAAAAATGCTATTAAATCGTAAAAATGTCTTAAGGATCAAATTTCAATATAATCCATTCTTTTTTAAAGATAGGTCGCGTGCCCCAGCGTTCTTATATATTTGAATCTCGTATACTTTCAGTCATGATGTCAAATATTATAAAATGCAAATGCGGTACTAGAGACATTATAAAACCAAAAAATAATGAGACGGTAGAACATTTCATGTTTGGTAAGAGGTGTCCAAGATGCGGCACTGTAGGCGCGTGGAAACAATTATCTCAAGACGAATATATGTGGGAAAAAGCCAAGGGTTAGGATCAACGTTCTCCATAATAACTACATCAACTATTACAACGACATCGAGTTTATTTAATAGACTAATTTAATGATAACCGGAAATCTGTTTGCTAAATTAATTTGAGAAAGTAAGCGCATAGATTAGGGGAATCATTATTTTTTATACGAGTGATTCTTTCGTATGTGATCTTTTAGTTTGTCCATATCTGAGAACTTGCTTCCACAGTTAGAGCAGTCATAAGACTGATTATTAGAATGAAACAGTAGTTGGTGATGCATCGAATCTTCAATTTTTCTAAATCTTCTTCCACAAATATCACATCCGTATTTCTTAAACAAGGACAAAAAATCCATAAATTATCTCAAAGCTTGCTGTTTAAATATATAATAATTCTTTTTCTATTACAATTTTAGAGATACTATACTCACTGGCAATAATTATTATACATCTGAATGAAAGGCATGTTCAATGATTGTGGTCTTATTTTAGAAGATCGGTCTAATTTCATCAGAATTGCAGTGTTAGTTTATTTTAAAGACGATAAATTTAGCTGCGAACTAGTAAAAACAAGGTATCATAAAAATTGAGGGCTAGGTGAGTTGGTTAATAATATTAAGAGTAGATTCGATTTTTGTCCAAAGATAAGATGACGTGTTCAATAGCCTGACTTGAGGTTATCATACCATTCTTCTTGGCATATTCTTCTAGGAGCTTTATTTGTGCAGTTGTAAAACAAATTGGCATAGAACGCCTTTCATTATCCATATATTTCTATGATAATTGACCCGATATTAAAATTTTATTGCGAAATGCTAAAACAACCTGTTTTTGCTATTCGATCATGGCTATCCTGTCAAATTAAAAAACATCCTTCTACCTTTTTAGGATATTAATTATCAAGGACTCACCCACTTGAGGTTTTCCATACGTTTCGTAATTTCGCCTAGGC
>JACDCB010000149.1 GCA_013694585.1 Candidatus Nitrosopumilus sp.
CTCGACTATAGTTGGTTTAATTAAACCGATGGATTTGGAATCCTCATATGAAAGACCTAAATTCTAGTACAAGTTCCTCTGGTTTTAATAAACAAACATGATCGCTGGTTACTAAATAGATCTATAATAACAACCAATCAGATAGCATACATGGTATAAATGAGTCTAAAAATTAGACCAGTAGAGGAAAATGATGTAGAAGTCTGTGGAAAGATTGGGTATCAGGCTCACAAAGCCATTTCATCATCTCATGGCTATCCATCGGAGCAACCTTCTGAAGAATATGCCATAGGATTAATCAAGATGATTCTTGGTAATCCAAACTCATTTGGAGTTTTAGCAGAGCGACAAGGTAAGATATTGGGTAGTATATTCCTTCATAAATTTCCACCATCTCCGGTAGCAGTGATAGGGCCACTTACAGTACATCCTTCTACAGAGGGAGGAGAGCCCCTCTTTGTTCTTTGTCAGCACGTTCATCAAAAAAGAAACCAAGGTTTATTTTTGTTGCACCTGCTCATATATTACCTTCAAATGATCCTAGACCTATTGCATTCAATTCATCTAAAGATATCTTACCATAATTTCCACTACGAATATGATATGCAAGTACGCCTTCACAATCGCCATAGGTTGGTTCTTGTGCAAATTCACAGGCACAAGGGTTCTTACATTTACATACGTCAAACCAATCCCCCGAAGCTTTCCAAGATGGAATACTATTTGTGGTCATACATACTGATTATTCTAATAAAATTTAAGGTACATTATTTTGTTTTAAGTATTCCTCCCCAGACCCTTAATAATGTAAAACATTTCAAGAATTTCAGCATAAATAAATTTATTTTACTAATCTATTTTGACATTTTCATGTTCATGTTCATGTTCATGTTCATGTTCATAGTATTGTCAATTACACCATCCTCTTTATCATGATTCGAATTGCTCATATTCATTTTCTCCATTTCATATAATGAACCCATATTTTCAGGCATAATCGAGACTGTTCCCATCATTGCAAGTATACCTATGATCATAAATACGATTCCAGTCGCTTTGGATACATAAATTCCCTTGGACCATATTTTTTCTGCAAAAATTATTCCGGCAAACAATCCCATCCAAAAAATATTCATCCAACCTAAGGCAATCATAAGAAGAAAGTAGGGCCAGCAGCATCCAAGACAATACAGTCCATGATAGAGACCCATTGTTAGCCCGCTTCTTAACTTATTGCCCTTCCATCTTTTCATAAAAAAAGCCAAAGGAGATTCACAATATCCAAGACATTTTCGTTTTAGAGAACTAAATTGATAAATACCTGAAATCAAAAGCATTATTCCCGCAACAATTTCAATATCTCTTGAACTGTAAGTAACAAGAAGACTGTTCATCATGATAGACCATATTACTAGAAGGAAAACTCCAGTCAATGTCCATACCAAAAGATAAGTTCCTATGAATGCAGCTGTTTTGATTGGTAAGCCGAAAGGCAATGATATAAAGGAAAATCGTCCATTTTTTTGTGGTTTGGAAGTATCAAACTTGTGCCTAAAGTTACCGAGTACAGAACTTGTGTCA
This sequence comes from Candidatus Nitrosopumilus sp., assembly GCA_013694585.1. Classification (GTDB taxonomy): domain Archaea; phylum Thermoproteota; class Nitrososphaeria; order Nitrososphaerales; family Nitrososphaeraceae; genus Nitrosocosmicus. Next base: position 1,582 of record JACDCB010000149.1, read on the forward strand.
TAATCACTATCGTGATTATTATGACTATCGCCAATACTCTTAGATATCAACTTATTATATAGCAATATCATGGGAATAATTGCGGGAAACATCATGGCAGCCATTCCAATAGTCCAGCTTAATATAAAAATTAAAGTTGCTATGGGATTTAATGTCATCATTGCTTCCATCATGTCTGGTTGTATTAAGGAAAAAATCCATGAAATTGCAGAAACAGAAATAATAGAAATTAAAATTATCTTTTGAACTTTATCCAATCAGATTGCACTATTTTGTTTTATTAAATCGGTTGATACTACAACTATTAAAAATTAAGGACCCTTGTATTCTATAACTGAATACAATGCATTTTTACCAGAATGGTCAAAATTAAGATGTGGTGTAGTAATTCTCATCACTTTTGTTTTTGCAGCCTCTGCAAGCTTCCAGATAAAGCCCTTTGGAAGTTGTATTCTCGTGTCTTGTTCTTCGCCTGTTACGGGGTTAACGAAACTTTCAGATTTTACGTCTATTATGCCTGGAACTGAAAAACTGCTTCTTTTACCATCTATATTTACTATTAGATCCACATATTGAGGCTCGAGGAAAAACTTTATTGTCGCAGCAAAAAGTGCAAAAGGGTCCTCTCCTTTAGCTTGTCCTGAAAAAATAGAAATGATTGCGTTTCTTTGTTCTTCGTCTGAATCTTTTGTAACAAATAACTGAGCAGTTCCGTTACCTTCATGAATTGCTTTTGGCCATGAAAATGCACATATCACGTTAATTCCCTCAAGATTTACACTACCATACGTTCCAGAACGAATATGAAATAAAACTAGTGCTCTGCAAAAACCATTTGATGGAAAGCCATTAAAATTGCATGGACATCCATAATCACAGTTACATGTTTCAACATAGTCTGCCTTAAAAGTCCAGGTTGGAATTTGATCTAGAGAAGAAGATGACATATTCCATTACCATAATGCAATTATATTAATTTTTAATATAGTCATGAAATGTAATTGTTGACACAAGTAATTA
>JACDCB010000190.1 GCA_013694585.1 Candidatus Nitrosopumilus sp.
GGAGATTTCAATATTCCATTTGTATTTACGAAAATTGGTAATTATCAAATTGTATTGAGTATACTAAATGAAGGCATAGCCCGTAACAAAATACTTGATACCGTTCCTCCACCACGAACTATTCTAAACGATAGTGTAAACTGCAATTGTGAAAGAGCTGTATTTAATGTTTCTATAACCGAGACTTTTGGATTGATCTCTGCTCTCGCTATATATGGTACAATTTTGGGGGCTGTCATTGTGTTGGGAATCGTATTAATGTGGATATTTATTAGTAGAAGAAAGAACAAATCCAATCCAATCTAATGATGAATTCATTAAATATTCGGTGCTTTTTTTGGCTATGGGTGCATCAATAATTCACCTCGCCACATACCCTATTCATGAAGCATTGAGTACAGCATATTCCTTAGTTGGGCGACTGGTGCTCCACTCTTTTATGGCTTATGTATATTTTACCAATCTTCTCTGCAGATAAATTGAGTGTTAAACAAGGGAATAAGAATTTTGTTTCAAAAGGTTATTACAAAAAAATCACTGTCTCTAACCTGGTTTGGATTAGGTGGATCTCTGTTTCTCATCTTCTTGCATTAATACGCTGTTAATTTTCCACCTCATCTGTCTCCCAATCCCCTATCCTGAAGATGTAGATTTAGCTGGAGTTATCAATAAATCATTTGAAGTAATATTAGTAATAGGCATTGTCTATTTGATGAAGACAAAAAAGAAGAGTTATAGGAATAGTGTCAAGAAGTTCGCCTGAAATGTATAGAGTCGAATAGATTTCCTTTCCGAATCATCCCTGTATTTATTTACCTCTTTTTCATTTATATCGGCGGTAGTAGAAAATAGTGGTAAATCCGCTTTACATTTTAGTTAATTTATATATTTTAATTTTAATAATCATTTCATTTTAGTTGTATTTATATTGCTGTATTGCCTATTTTTCTTATTATGAATAAATTAAAGAAAATCTCTTTAATTTTTATACTGAGTACCTTTGTTATATCATTACTAGCATTAGTAACTCTAAACGCCTTCTTTATAGTGGGTGGAGTTGCTAGTTTTGTGATGGCTTTATTTTATTTGTATTTACATAGGGCTAGACAAACATTTAAGAAAGATTTACTGGATGCAATGAAATAACACCTTGATTGTTTTTTGGTTGCATAATCATTTTTCCCAAGGAAAATATTACCCGTCGGGGATCTTTGAGTATTCTATCGCATATATGATCTTCCGTAGGTTTTGATTCGTCTTGTTTTAAAAAAAATTTTTCCTATATTTGCCATGTCCTAAACGACTCCACTAATTGAATAGTTTTTCCTGTATCGTATAGTGCGTCAATTAGTGAATATTTTTTTTCTCGAATCTAATATTGGTATCTTATTTGATATTACTTGCTTATTTACAATAGGGAATAAATTAATCTGTTTTATTTTTTTCAGATTCTAAATTATGGTTGTGGGTATGATACCCCCTCTTGTAATAGCGGTAATTTCATAGTCATCTAAATTATCAGACCAGCTTGACATTTAATCAAAAGAAATTTTTCTTGTTAATTTGTTGATGTTTTACCATAATAAAATAATCTCCTCCTTGACGTATTTCAAAAGGTCTATAACCTAAAAGGAAATAAGCATTATTTGTTATAACAATTGTGCAGGAATATGGTTTGTCTCGTACATATATTGTGAAAGTTAAGTTTGATCCAAGTGGTCAATTCACGGTCGATGAAGCGAAAATGGAGATCAATATTTCATTACGGTGTGCTCCTGTTAAAGGAAAGGCAAATAGGGAATTGATAAATATCATTTCAAAGCATTTTGATATAAAACCTTCAAATATTAAGATAATTCATGGATTATTTTCTAAAACTAAGGTGATTCAGATCGTCTGATTCTTTCGCTTCAGCGTCAGAGTTCTTTGATTCGGAATGGTGATGAATCATCAAAGTATTGTGTTGTGGCTAGTATTTGTTAAATTAAGTTTGTTGGTTGGCATAATAAATACATACCTATATATCTATGATGTTACTGTACTCAAAAAAAATATCGTTTATTGTATAG
>JACDCB010000193.1 GCA_013694585.1 Candidatus Nitrosopumilus sp.
GTGTAGGAAAGCCTGCAGAGCTCCGATGCAAGTGCTCTAATGAATTGTCCCCTTCTAGGAACAGTGATACCCACAAGATCCACTACAGCCAAACTGTACGCATAAGTGATGTTACAAGAATCATGAATCACGGGGCGTTCTAAATGGGGTATATTTTGAAAGTGATTTCTATATTCACACATTTTTTCATGTCCTCTATGAACATAGCCGGGGTCAGGGTCTACGAATACTATATAGTCCCCATCAACTTTAATAGTAAATCTGAAATGGCCAGACCCTGGATGTTGCGGACCAACACTTAGAGTCATTAACCTATCATCTTCAGTTTCCTTTGTAATCTGAAGTGATAATTTCTTTGCCTCATTGATTTTTTCTTCCAGACTGCTCATTTCACTATCATCTTCCCTTTATGCGGAAATCCTTTCTAAGAGGTGGAATATCGGCCCAATCTTCTGGCAAAAGAAACCGCTCATTACGGGGATGACCCAGAAAATATACACCCAGCATTTCGTACGTTTCACGTTCATGGTATTCTACACTTGGAAATATATTTATCAAGCTATTTGATTTAGGATCGCTTCTATCAACTCGCGTTGATAATACGACAATATAAGGATAATAATCGGTGTTACTATACGAACCTAAATGATAATTAATCTCAATTTGATTATCTACAGGATAGTCAGTTCCTGAAGCTGATTCAGCATGATCAAATCCATGGTTGTTTCTTAAATAGAGTGCTGTTTCTACTAGGTTTTCTGGACTGACCATTATTTTGGATCGATTTTCTTTTTTATACACAAGTTTAACTTGTTCTCCAAAATTAGTAGTAATAGAATTAATGAGACTATTAGATAGTAAAATACTCGTTTCTTCTTTTACTTCTATTAAGTTTGTTTGATTATTTTGGGTTTTGTCTTTTTCCATTATTTAATTTTCGACCTTTTAATTTTTTCTTGCAACAGCATAGTACCTTGAATTAAAGTTTCAGGTCTAGGAGGGCAGCCAGGGACATAAACATCCACTGGCACAATACTATCTATTCCTGGCAAAACATTGTATGAATCTAGATACAGTCCCCCTGTTATCGCACAGGCTCCCATAGCAATAACGTACTTTGGCTCTGGCATTTGATCATAAACCATTCTGAGCCTAGGTGCCATTTTCCTTGTTACAGTTCCTTGAACTACTATTAGATCGCACTGTCTTAATGAGCCAAAAGCTTCCAGTATCCCAAATCGTTCAGCATCATAGCGTGGACTAGAAACAGCACCAAATTCGACACTACAACAAGCAGTTTCCAAGTGAACGGGCCATAGTGACCATACACGGCCCCAGTTAATTGCATAACCTAATGGTTCATCCAAAGCTTTGACTAAAACATCACCTAGCTTTGATACTAAAACCTTAAAATTGGTAGGGTTAACGAGATCCTTTATCATACCTCTACACTTGATATATAATTACAATTCAAGTTATTAATATCTATTGGGTTCAACAAGACTACCAGATCCCTTTTCTCCCTGCCAAAAATAATGCATACCCCATAGCAGCGAACATAATTCCCAAAAATCCCATCATCGGCAATGTTGCTTCTTTAGGGATAGAAAAAAAGGTAACACCCCATGCATACAGAAAAATAGACATTACATCAAAGACGACAAACATTAGGATATAAGAATAATACTGCATCATAAAATGAGATCGTCCTTCGCCTGAAGGAACTTGACCACATTCCACTGGAAGAAATTTTACTGGATTATATCTTCTTCTTGTCATCAATAACCTCGACAAGACTATTGAAGCCACCCCAGCTAAAATCCCAAATCCAAATAAATATAATATTGGAAGAAATTGTGTAGCGGTTTCTCCTGCCAAATTAAAAGTGGCTGACAATATAAGATATTTATATCTTCTTATTTGATGCTTATAAAGGAACTATCTGTTTAATACAAGATTAAACAATTGTTTAACCATCAGTTTGGGATGGTTGAGAGCTAATTTGGCCATTTTAGTATAAGTAAAATCCGATTTAATGAAATCTAAAAATTCATCGATTGATAGTTCTTTTATTATTTCAATTTCTTTGTCCCATTCTGAATCAGAAAGACCAAGCCATCTTGATTGAACCTTTAATGCTGATTTTATTTTTCTTCCAAGGAGATTCTTGTTTGCGACTTCATAAGGCCTTAAAGAATCTCTGGATGAATTGTGTTGCAAAGATTCAGCTCCTACCTTCCCGGCCAAACGTCCGAACTCAATGGCGTATCTTATTCCTTCTAAAACCAGTGGATTTGCCTGACCCACAGTATCTCCAACCATGATCAGGCCATCAAAAACACTATTTGAACGCAATCCTTCATTTGGAATCATACCGTAATGAAACTCCAAAGGTTGAATTTTCCCAAGTTTATCTAGTGGAGGCAACCGACTTTTCATGATTTGGTTTAATTTAGTTAATGGGTCGACAATTGAATTTGGCTTCCCAATTCCCACCCCTATTCTTAGGCGATTTTTAGATAAAGGAAAGACCCAAGCGTAACCGGCTTCAGAATAAATCTGACCTACCATAAGGCACAAGGTTTGGCTATCTACGCTATCACAATAGCATTCATATTCTGCTCCAATGCCGTATCTCTTCCAAGATTCAACGTATCCGAGTCTCCTCGAAACAAAACTCGTAAAGCCAGATGCATCTATTACTAAAGTTGCCTCCACATCCAATGGTCCACCAGGAGAATTTACTTTTAAAATGCTTGAATGCCTTTGTGGATTTTTTTGAACATCAATTACTTGGCTTTTCACTAGTAAGGTGCTACCCTCAGATGCTGCTCTTGACGCTAGGTATTGATAAGTCCTCCTCACATCCAGAACACATGCAGAATTAAAAGACCCGGAAATCATAATTTCATTGGTAGGAGACACAAAGGAAAAATTCTTGATGGGATTATAGTATTCCCTTGTAATATCAAATTTTTCAATCTCCTCGATCCAGGTA
>JACDCB010000227.1 GCA_013694585.1 Candidatus Nitrosopumilus sp.
GATTGGTACAGTTCTCCTGTTGCTTAATCATTTACAGAAAGATAATTTTGGGATAGGCTCTAAGTTATGACTATGAGAATAAATCATTATTTGATAACATAAGAGCATCATTACAACCTCCGCCGAGATTTAAATTCGCATTCGATCCATTTGTAACAAGATATGATCTGGATACAGTTTCTAATACGATTTATGGCAATAAGTAACTACCATCAATAACGAGTATATTTTACATCATGATTAAGGTTATTCAAATAATTTCAATAATATCGACAAAAACATTCATATTTTATATGAGCCGGCTCGGATGAAGGTCATAATGCCTGTAATCTACATCTTTAATATTAAAAGCCATGGTGATACATATAAGGCATCACATTTGAAATTATTTGAGTTAATTAGAGAGGGATTTTATTTTCTTAGCAATTTCTAGATATATTGATATAGTAAAAATAATGATTTGAACACAAATTTTAATAATCCTAAAAAAACCGATTAGGTTTTGCAAATAATAAATTACAGGCTAGAACTAATTTAACCATGAAATACAACTCAGTCTTGAAAAATATGCTTGAGGTAGACGAAGCAATAAATTATCTAGATTCATTACATCTATTTCCCCATCCAGATAGATCAAAATCATGGGATATTAGTAAAATTATCCACATCTTAAATAAAGCAGATAAAAGATCATTTATTCTAGATGTAGGATGTAATACGTGTCCCATCTTGTCAATGCTTAGTAAGATTGGATTTAAAGAATTATACGGATGTGACCTTTACCTCTCGTCATCTTCTAAATCACAATCAGAAATAGATGAATTCAAGCAATATGACCTATCGATTCAAAACCTGGAAAACACAAATTATAGAAATAATATGTTTGATTATATCACATCGTTATCCGTTATAGAACATGGTATTAATATTGAAAAATATTTTAAAGAAATGAATCGAATATTAAAGAAAGGAGGAATGCTTCTTACATCTACAGACTACTGGCAAAATAAAATCAGTACAAAGAATTCTTGTTTATTCGGAATGCCTGACATTATTTTTAGTAGGGCCGAAATAAATAACATTATTAATAGTGCTGAAAAAAATGGTTTTGAACTCATTGAACCCATGGATTTTACGTGTAAAGATAAGGTTGTTCGATGGGAACATAATGGTGTTGAATTAACCTTTCTCTTTTTCGCGCTCAAAAAAATAAGATCTGTCTACTAGGATCTTCTGATTTAATTTGCTAGAATAAATACAATAAATTTAATAAAATCATGTAAATTTTCAATGGGCCGGGTCGGATTCGAACCAACGACCCCCGCCATGTCGAGGCGGTATCTTAACCAGGCTAGACCACCGGCCCTTCTTGGTGAATAATTATTGTTTTTCTCTCCTCTCTTTATATATAATTGTTGATTATACTGCTGATCAGTGGATTCTAAAGACTTTAAATGGTTTTTATTGCCTTCGTATATTTGGTTTTGAAAAATCACGAAAGTTATACGATTTGCCTTTACTATGTTTGGTTAATCAGTCGACTTGCTAACAATTTCACCAATCTTACTTGGTTGTCAAAAGATGACACTGAGGGTATTCAATTCAGTTTTATTCCTTATGTTTAACAAATAATTTGAAAGTCTCTTACTATAATTAGAAATTGTAACGTCTACAGATAAATTGACATATGAAAGTTTTTAATTTTGGTCTAACCCATTCTAAATTTTATCCAATTATCCTCACATATGCAGACCTGTATTACAAATACTTAGTGTATTCATAGATATATGCCGCTATATAACATGGATCTACAACTAAACTATTAACAGCAACAATAGTTGCAGTTAATAAGAAAAGCATTTAGTAATTTCAACATCACGGCCAATATAGGATCAAGTAAAAGGCCATACCAAATTATTTAAATAAGTTTGTACCGTATATAGATATATATTGGTAAATTATGAGACGTTTTGTGTCTCAAGTGACACCGATTTTATTTACAATCTGTTTCGTCCTGTATCATGAAGGCCATCCATTGCCCATTAATATAATAGAAGTTTAGGTTTAAAGGCTATAATCCGGCAGGCAGAAGATATGCTGTTAATGCACTATAATAATATTAATTGATGCTAATAGGTTAAATCTAAAGCGAAGGACAGAGGTATGTCCTAAACAGGGGTGTAGTGCGTGAATATTATCTTTAGAATTGAGCATCTAATTGCTTATATTCAAAAAAAGGTAGTCCGATTATTAGTGTGCTAGACCGCCTTTCTGATCTTTTCTGTTTCATGTAGTCAAAATATACAATTTCATATTTACTACATACCGCTCTTTCTGTGGTGCTTATCAGATATTACAAGAGGATGACACA
>JACDCB010000252.1 GCA_013694585.1 Candidatus Nitrosopumilus sp.
TGTTATAACAAATATTCTATATCAAAGAGAGCCAAATTTTCATCACTTACGGATGAAGAAATAATACAATCGTTTAACAATTTGTTACCTCCGAATGAAAAGCTAAAGGATGCAGGGGTATCTCGACATATGATAGATTTTATTTACGGAATTAATCTTTCTAGAGCCCTCACCAATTCCATTAAGACAGATTCATCTGGAGAAAAGAGGGCTTATCAACAATTATCAATAGGCAGAGTCCAAGGCCCAACTCTTGCATTTGTTGTTGAAAGGGAAGTAGAAATTGCAAACCATGTGTTTGAACCTTATTGGAATGTTATAGCAGATTTTCTAAAGAATAATCAAGTTATCCAAACCCATTATTATCCGCAACGTATAGATTCAAAGTCAACTGCCGAAAATATTATCAACGCTTGCAATAATCAGTTGGGTAAAGTAACGGATATAAACATTCAAAAAATACCAATAAAACCTCCAATCCCCTTTAGCCTTGGAGACCTTCAAAAAGAAGCTTATAGGCTTTTTAGGTTTACTCCAAGTTACACCCTTTCAATCGCTGAGAAATTATATCTAGCTGCTCTTATTTCATATCCAAGAACATCAAGCCAAAAGTTACCTTCCTCAATTAATTATGAAAAAATCATAAAAGCAGTTTCAAAACTAGTGGATAATAATTTACATAATAATAGTTCACATGGTAACAAAACTAAACCAATCCTGTCTTATTCCAATATCTCTTCAAAATTGTTATCCAAAAAAACCCTCAAACCAAATGAAGGAAAAGAGACTGATCCTGCGCACCCAGCCATTTATCCAACAGGTGAAAAGCCAAAACGAAACCTTGAAGATTCAGAAATAAAACTATTAGATCTCATAATTAGGAGATTTTTCTGTACATTTGGAGAGGAGGCTATATCTAGTCAAATTTCTGTCACAATAACAGTTAAAGACAAATTTACTTTCAAAGCAGAGGAGAAAAAAATTGTACTTGAAGGATGGATTGAATATTATAGACCTTATTTTGATTTATCAGGCTTTGTAACTCTAGATTCATTGTCATTTCTAAAAAGAAATGATATTTTAAAAAATGTAAAAATAGAATTGTTAGAAAAGTTTACCCAGCCTCCTCCCAGATACAATCAATCAACATTGTTACAAAAAATGGAAAAGGAAAAAATAGGTACCAAAGCTACTAGATCTGAAATAATTAGTACACTTTTTAAGCGAAATTATATAGATAATTTTGTACCCTCTGCTAGCAATCAAGCCGTTACCTATGAATCAAAGGCGCTGTCAAAAAGTGCGCCAAATTCAAATATTCAAAAAGAACAAGCAAACAAAGTCGAATTTTCAGGCTTCCAAAGATCAGGGTTAAGACCTACAGAAATAGGAATGGCAATTGTAAGTTCTATGAAAAAATACATACCAAACATTGTTTCAACTGGTCTAACACGAGATATGGAAGCACAGTTAGAACAAATTGAATCAGGTAATACTACAAGTATACAAGTAGTCGACAAAGCACGCAACCAAATTAAAGAAGCAATACAGTCTTTTAATCTGAATGAGAGTAGAATAGGCCAAGAAATATCTTCAGCCTTAGAAGTTAATAGAACAACAAGCCCACGACCTAAATCTACAGCCGTTATCACATTAGGCACTTGTCCTGTTTGCAAGAGTGGAAATTTAATCGTCAAAAAGGCGATAAAATCCAAAAAAAGATTTGCAGGCTGTACGAACTATTCATCAGCAAAATGCTTGGCTACATCCCCATTACCTCAAAAAGGTACAATAAAAAGTAGTGGGAAAAAGTGTGAGAAGTGCAACTGGCCCATTATCTCAGCGAGTGGTCATAATCAGGGTAAAAGATACCAATGGGAGTTCTGTATTAATTCACAATGTCCTTTGAAAATCTCAAGCAGTAACAGCAACAGACAAAATACTTCTTCAAAACAAATTTGATAGGTCTGATACAGACACCGATATACCATGCGGTCTAGATGCATAGTAGTTCTGTCGATGTCGACTAAGGTTATAAATAATAATTAATTAACTTACAGACTATGCAAGTTTAACTTGTTTGGACTATTTTTTTTCCTTATTGAATCTACCTTACTACAAGGACAGGACAGTGTACATATTTCACAACTTCTGATGCAGTACTTCCAACTAGCATTTTTTTCAAACCAGTTCTGCCCTTACTCCCAATTACCAACAAGTCTACATTTTTGGATTCGGCGTAATCAACTATGGTTGAGGCAGCTGAAGTTTCAGCCTCAATAATCGCAGTTTCAAAGTTAGATTCTGTTGAATCAGTAGAATTAGAATCAGCTGTGTGGGTATTAGTGGTGGTGGTATTAGTGGCAGTTCCTTCCGGATTTACTCCATCATTTTCGGGTTCTACCATCTTGTTCTTTGTGCCTGCACTGTACTTTTCTCTAAGTGAATTCATTAATTCCTCAAATTTCTGTCGTTCCTTTTCTAACTTGTCAGAACCAAATGTCGGGGCCAATATCACACTTGAAAGTAAGTAGGGATACTTGTAACTGTCTAATACGTGCAAAATGATCAATGAAGAGTTATATTTATTGCCTATTTCCATAGCAATTTCAACGGCATCCATTGAAGGTTTTGACCCATCGAATGCAACCAAGATCTTTGAAAACATCAGGTTTGTATTTTAAACTATAACTTATTTTAATTATTTGATCAATTATGTTGTCATTTAATTTTGTACTATAATAACTGCATAATTAGGAAATAATTATCGGATCTTTATTTTCATACTTATCAATAAGATAGAAAATAGAGAGAGAGAGAGACAGCCAACATCAATGCTAATAATGTCTACTCTGAATTCAAATTATTACAGTTTTGACTATTCTTAAGATGGCAGGATGCATTAGTGATAAATATTGGCAAGTCCATTTTAAAGTACGTCTTCTGTATGTCAGAGCAAAATTCTTTGAAAGGAAAAACAACCAAGACAGACTTGGTTTCCAAAGTATATGAAAAATTACAAAAAAATATTCTAAAATTTAAACAGGTTTCAGATAAACCTCTCACACTTGGAGAAAAAATTCTAATAGGCCACCTCGATGAATCAACTGATTTTTTGACTTTTAATGGTTTGACCCCTGGAAATGGATATATCTTGTTAAATCCAGACAGAGTTGCCCTTCAAGACGTTACTGGACAAACAACCATTCTTCAGTTTATGCAAGCAGGTATAAAACATGTTTTAGCTCCCACCACGGTTCATTGCGACCATTTAATCCAAGCAAGAGTGGGCAGTGAATCTGACACAAAAGCCGCCATTTACGAAAATAATGAAGTATTTCAATTTCTAGAATCTGCCTGTAGAAAATATGGAATTGGATTTTGGAAACCTGGTGCTGGAATAATACACCAGGTTGTCCTAGAAAACTATGCATTTCCAGGTGGCCTGATGATTGGAACAGATTCTCATACCCCAAATGCCGGAGGACTAGGAATGTTTGCAATAGGAGTAGGTGGACTAGACGCTGCCGAAGTTATGGCAGGGCTGCCCTGGGAAGTTTTGTATCCAAAAAGAATCGGAGTATATTTAACAGGAAAACTAAATGGTTGGGTATCTGCCAAAGATATTATTCTATATGTTGCCTCAAAGCTAACAGTATCTGGCGGAACTAATGCAATAATAGAATACTTTGGACCAGGGGCAAGAAATGTTAGTTGCACAGGAAAAGCCACCATTACAAATATGGGAGCAGAGATAGGTGCTACATGTTCTGTTTTTTCATATGACACCAAAATGGAATCATATTTGATTTCTACTGGCAGAAAGGACCTATCAGATATTGCAAATAAAAACAAAGACTTGCTCACACAAGACCCATTAATCGAAAAAGAAATCAGCGAGAATCGCCAAAACGCTACCAAATATTTTGATGATCTTATTGAAATAAACCTGGACGAACTAGAGCCCTACATTGTTGGCCCCCATACCCCTGATCTCGCTCGACCCATTTCAAAAATGGCTGAAGACATTCAAAAAAATAACTACCTAGACACCATTTCTGTTTCGTTGATAGGAAGTTGCACAAATTCGTCATACGAAGACATGTCTCGTGCAGCTGATATCGCCAAACAGGCAATAGAAAAAGGAATCAAGACTAGAACGCCTCTTCAAGTTACACCGGGCTCAGAAATGATAAGAGAAACAATAGAAAGAGACGGTCAGATCCAATTATTAAGAGACATTGGAGCTAATGTATTAGCTAATGCATGTGGACCATGCATAGGACAATGGAGTAGACCCGAAATAAAAAAAGGCGAACCAAACACTATAGTCACCTCCTATAACAGAAACTTTCCAGGACGAAATGATGGCAGAAGGGAAACCATGAACTTTATTGGTAGTCCAGAACTTGTGATCGCACTTGCCTTAAGTGGTCGACTTTCATTTAATCCATTAAAGGATGAGCTTGTAGCAAGCGACGGGACAAAATTCAAACTAAATCCTCCTAAAGTAGCCCCCGAAGTACCAAAAGATGGTTTCAAAGACACAGTGGATATCTATGTTCCTCCTGCTATACACCCAGAAAGCGTGGCAGTGGTAATTGACAAGAATAGTCAAAGACTTCAAGCATTAGAGCCCTTTTTAAAATGGGATGGAAAGGACTTTATCAAATTACCAGTATTGACCAAGGTAAAGGGAAAATGCACAACGGATCATATTTCTCCGGCAGGTCCTTGGTTAATGTATAGGGGCCACTTGGATAGACTAAGCGATAATTTGTTACTAGGTGCAGTAAATGCATTTAGAGAGGGAGAAGTAGGCAAAGGAATGAATCTCTTAAATAACAACATTGAAACTTTTTCACATATTGCTAGAGAGTACAAACAGAATGGATTAAAATGGATAATCATTGGGGATAAAAATTATGGCGAAGGTAGCAGCCGTGAACACGCAGCAATGTCTCCTAGGTATTTAGGATGCGCTGCAGTAATTGCAAAAAGTTTTGCTAGAATTCATGAAACAAACCTAAAGAAACAAGGGATTCTTGCTTTAACATTCGTTGAACCTTCTGATTATGAAAAAATAAGAGAAGACGATAGAATAAGCATAATTAATTTGCAAGATCTTAGACCTAAAGGTGTGGTAACAGCTATACTATACCATAGCGATGGAACGGAAGAACAAATACCTTTAATACATTCATATAATGACGCTCAACTAAAGTGGTTTCGTGCTGGGTCTGCCCTTAATATTCTTAGAGCAAATGAAAGAGTCTAATCACACCCCACACCCCCACTACCACCATCATCATCGTTTAATTTGGGATGACAAACTTCTCAAAAATAAAGAAACATACCACTAATTTTCTTTTTTTTGCTCTTTTTCTTCATTATTGTCGATATCACAAACGAGGTAACATATCAATTGGACTTGTCTGAACAAAAGGGTTTATCCATCAATCCAAAAGAATCCATTGATCTTGAACACTCAAATCAGAGACCTCAAAAAAGCCTAATTTCCCCAAGTAGGGAATTTCTTCTCTAAATTTTAGCTGGTCTTTTACTAAAAAACCATACCTCTTAAATGAATGATTTAATTTTATATCCTCAATTGAGAAATGCTTCTGGCGGTCACGCAAAAAAACATCCATTGTTGTATATTTGATAACGTCGTATA
>JACDCB010000267.1 GCA_013694585.1 Candidatus Nitrosopumilus sp.
GAATGGTGGGAGTGGAAATACCATCTGTTGATTTTTTTGCACGATACGGAAATGTATATAACATCGATTCAAAATTTTTGGTAGCCTATGATAGAAATTTCAATTATATATCCACTCCTAGAACAAATTTTTTAGGGACGACCTTATTTAGTGATGAAGTTCAACGCTTTTTCAATTTTAACGATATCCAAAACAAATATTATCAAAATGTTTTTGATGGACGACTATTTGGCGGTTATGCCATATATGATTTTGGAACTGGAGAAAGATTAAATACGGGATATTCTGTTTCTGTTGATGGAAAATCCAAATATTTTGTTTTCATAATTACACCTACCGCATCGGTTTACTCTGATATTGATGAGACTTTATCTGCAGAAAGATCAAAGTTTTTTTTGTTGATTGCGGGAATTACTGCTGCAATTGTAATTTTGGTTCTATTTTTAGTAAAATTGAATAGTATATTGAATGAACAAATTAAAAGAAGAACAAAAGATTTAGAAGAATCAAACAAACGCCTAAAAATAGCTAATGAGCAACTTAATATTCATGACAGAATGCAAAAGGAATTTATCAATATAGCTGCCCATGAGTTAAGGACCCCTACGCAGGCGATATCAGGAAATTTGGAATTGATCAAAATGAATTATGTTCCGTCTATTTTCCAAACGTCCTCTTCAGGTCAAATTGGCATTAGAGGAGAATTAGAGAGACTAGTCAAAGATGAAGATAGGTTGCATGACTATTCATATGCACTTGTATCAACATATAGAAATGCGCAGAGATTAGAGAAATTGGTGAATGATATATTAGACACATCGCGAATTGAAAGTAATCGTCTCGAGTTGCATAAAGAATCCTTTAATTTAAACGAGAAAATACAGAATGTAATTAAAGATATTCACAATAAACCTAATCTTAGTCCACATCACGATAACTCCTCTACACCCATTGACATAATTTTTGAACTGCAAGAAGATCCCATCACGGTATCTGCAGATAAAGTAAGGATTTTTGAAGTTCTTTCAAATCTGATAAATAATGCGTTAAAATTTTCAAATGGTAAACCCATCACTATTTCAGCTAAAAGGTTTCAAAAAAATGAAATTGGTTCGATAAAAAGTAACCACAATAATGAATTAATCGACACCGAAAATACAAGGGAAGATAAAGATGAAAAGATGGTGGTGGTAGTATCAGTTAGGGATAGAGGAAAAGGCATAGACTCTGATATTCTACCAAGGTTGTTTACAAAGTTTACTACAAAATCAGATCAAGGAACCGGACTAGGACTGTATATAGCAAAAAGTATTATTGTAGCTCATGGTGGAAATATATGGGCTGAAAATAACAAAGATGGAAAAGGGGCTACATTCTATTTCACAGTGCCATTAACCAAATGATTATAGTATGCATTATTGCCAATTTTCTATGCCTATCGTTTTCTCTTTATTCATTAGATGTATTATGGGAACTAAATATACAAACCCATGTGGAGATCCTCATGATTTCCACCGAACCCGCGTCAATATTGGTCTTTTTATTCCACCCCGTATATCATATCAGTATACAGATGACAGAATCCGTTTACGAATGGAAAAAATAGCAATTCAAACCTGGAAAATGTTACAAATGAAAACGAAACACTGTTCTACGATGACCCTTTGACCTCTTTCTTATATGCTCTTAAATCCTCAGAAGCAGAAGCAAAAAGACAATATCCTGCAAGACTGATGAAAATCTTTGATTACTTGGAAATTGAAAATAATATTGTAGACTCAAAAAATAAGACTAGTAACATAACTTCTAAATTTAGAGCCTATCTTGGAATTATCTTTCTACTGTGGGTTATCCAACATGAGAACTATACTATCACAAACAATCGCTATTTACCTTAAATCTATTCATTATCTACTCTATTCATAGACAAGTGCTACTACATCTTATCAATTAAAAAATTCTAGTTAGTTTTGTGTTATAAGCCATGTTCCAGAAATCCAATTCATTCCTACAAGCCATTTTGAAATATCTTTTCATAACAGACTTTTCATTCTGGGTCAAATCCTTTGATATATCGTTTAACATATGAGTGATATGATCGACCTGTTGTTTGGATTCATCTGAACAATAGAATTCAATCCACCTTTTTGTTACAATATCTTTTATTCTATTTTCTTTACTGATTTTATCGGCTATTTCATAGTATGTCCAAGGACAAGGAGCAATGAATGAAA
>JACDCB010000179.1 GCA_013694585.1 Candidatus Nitrosopumilus sp.
CTTTTTGATATTATGTAGAAACCATGAGCAGAAATAATCAAAGCGGCCAAAGACATCTTTGTAGCAAATACCAAGTTCCACGGGGTATCAGGATTAGGATAGGGCATAAATAAATCATCTAATCTTAACTCACCGTTGATTAAATCAGCAGTGATTAATGCGTTCCATATTATAAAATTATAAAAGAATTCATAAATTGAAAGTATTAGTATTGCAAGAACTATCAATTGCAAAATGGATCTTACACTTTTTGGTATGTTTTTTACCTTATCTGCTCCAAGTTTAGTAACGCAATACCAAGCTACCACAGACACGATCATAAGATAGGTTACCAATTTTGCTAGCCCTTTAACAGGAAATTCGGTATTAACCAATACCTCTCCTATTATGACCTTTCCAGTATTCAAATATTCATCAAGACTTACATATAATGAATAAAAAGTAATTGTTGCCATAAAAAATGCACATAAATAAAAAATGACTAGGTAAAACCTCCTAGAAAGGAATTCATCTTTTTCTATGGTTAATTTCATTTACATTAAAACCGATTTAATAACTCATATAAAAATGGTATTTTATTAAGAGAAAACTCCAGTTCCAACTAATTCATGTAGTATTGTTGATTCAATGTAGATTATTCTCAAATATTTTTAGAATTTTGTTTATATCGGTTTCAGTTATCAGCGGGTGAACAGGCAATGACAATACATGATTCCAAGCCCAAACAGTATTAGAGAGAAAAGTATCAGAGCTAATATCATTGGAGTGACTATAATAAGGAGTCTTATGTATCGGTGGATCATAATAGACAGTAGCACCAATTTCTTCTTCAATAAGATTATTTTTGATCAACTCTCGTTGAGAATTTTCCTTGAACCCAATAGTAAAGAGATACCAATTGAATTTTTTATTCTCAGGTTCATAAGGCAATGTGAGTAAGCCTTTTTGTTCAAATTTCTTTAATCCATCAAACAATAATTCTGCATTTGTTTTTCTCATTTGTAGCATCCTGTCTAGCTTTCGCATCTGAGATATTCCGATGGCGGCACTTACTTCGGGTAACCTCAAGTTCAGACCAAATATCTGTGTATCATATCCATGCACCATACCATGGTTCCTTATCATTAGCAATTTTTCATATAGATTGTCATCGTTAGTAACAATTGCCCCCCCTTCTCCAGTCGTGAGTACTTTACTGGCATAAAAACTAAAACAACCCAAATTTCCTATGGTACCAGTTTGTTTTTGATCATACAAAGAACCTAATGATTGACATGAATCTTCTACAACTTGTAATGAATTATCTTTTGCAATAGAATTGATCTCATCCATATCAGAAGGATGACCGTAAAGATGAACTGGAATAATTGCTTTTGTGTTGTTATTAATTTTTTTCACAATATCTGAAACGTCTATTGTGTAGTCATTCTTGTTTATATCGACAAAAACAGGCTTTGCTCCAGTAGCAATAACTGAATTGGCCGTAGCTACAAAAGTAAAGGATGGAAGAATTACTTCGTCGCCCGGTTTAACTCCCAAAGACAACAAAGAGGCATGTATAGCAGATGTTCCCGAATTAACAGCGATTACATGCTTCACTTTGAGATACGATTTTAAGAGATTCTCAAATTCTTGAACCCGTTTTCCACCATTCTTAGCAGGAGAAGTCAATGCATCTTCATCAAGTACTTTCAAAACTTCTTGTTTAGCATCGTCATCCAACCACGGCTTATTTATGGGAATCATTATTTGATAATTATTATCAAACAGATATAAAAATCAGTAATAAACGGGATTAAATAATAAGAAATCTATCATTTTTATTTAGTTCATTACATACAGTGCACATTAATAAATATCAGGACAAAAAAGGTAAATCAAGGACCTAACCAATTTGTGATTCAAATATTCTAAAGTATAAACCTTTATTGTGATGACCTAACCGTTTATCTGGAAATACATAACGAGTTAGTAAAACATCTAACATTTTAGATTTTTTATGCTATTTTATGATTAAACATAAACGATGGCATGAGGGGTGGGGCCTGACTGATCTCCTAAATGAAGGCTGATACAAAATACAATGTGTGTTAAAATATAATAGAGGGCAATAATAATTAGTTTTAGTGCAGATGTGGCAGAGTGGTCATCCTAATGCAGAATCATTAGGACCATAGTAATGCGTCGGCCTTGAGTCAATAACAAGGTAGATTAAAAGAAAGCCGATTCGCCGTATGGCGATCAGGAGTTCAAATCTCCTCATCTGCGCTGAAAATTTTGATTCATAGGGTACCAGCACAACATTCTCATTATTTTCCAATTCGGCCGGCATGAAAGATCATATAGTTAAAATATTATGCAATTTAAATGAAAAAACAAAAAAATCAATGGTTATGAGTTGTATGTCAATCAGATGGAGAGTTAGCATAGTCGACGTGGCTATAGACCATAAAAGAACTTTAAAATTTACTATAAAATAATATTTTATATTGACTCTAACGCAACTTGTAGGTATAAGATAAGATGAATAAATATCTAGTCATAGTAATTGGAATTATAGTTGTAATAATAAGTGCATTAACAATACTAAATACACCTTCAGATACAACGATCCTTTTACCTTCACCGTACGCAGAAGATAGGGCATCTTCTGTCAAAGCTATAGCAGATGGTTTAGAGTTTCCCACAGGCCTAGCAGTTTTACCCGATGAAAGAATCGTAATAACAGAACAGACAGGAAAAACATTAATTTTTAATAGTAACGGATCGCAGCTGAATAATTATGAAGTAACTGGTAATTATTTTGATGAAGGCGCAGGACTATTAGGATTAGCGATTCATCCTCAATTCGTTAATAATCATTATTTGTATCTTTATTATACTTATAAAAATAATGATAATCAGACATTCAACAAGGTAATTCGATTACAAGAAAAAAATAACTCACTCAGTGAAACAGAGACAATAATTGATAACATACCGGCTTCAAAACTCCATAATGGTGGAGTATTAAAGTTTGGACCGGATGGAAAATTGTACATAAGTGTTGGAGATACTACAAATTCAGAGTTATCTCAGAATTTATCTAGTTTAGCAGGAAAAATACTCCGTATAAACTATGATGGAACCACACCTAATGACAACCCATTCCCTAACTCTTCAATTTATTCATATGGACACAGAAATGTTGTAGGCATTACATGGGATTTTAACAATAATACAATGTATGCTAGTGAAGCTGGCAGGATTGGAAATGACGAAATCAACGTGATCAAACCAGGTGAGAATTATGGCTGGCCAATAGAGGAGTGTGGTAATTTAGAAGAAAGTTTATTCATTAATGCAAAATTCTGTTTTACTCCTTCTATATATCCCGCTGGAATTTTGATAAGCAATTCTACTGAACTAAATTATTATGGAAAATTAATTGTGGCTACTTTAAAAGGGGAACATTTAAGAAGTATTGATCCCATTTCAAAAGATCAATCTTCAATATTAACTGGATATGGTAAAATTAAAGATGTAGTAGAAGATAACAATGGCTCATTATATCTGATAACAAACAATAGAGATTTTTTTGATAACGCTGGTGCCGATAAAATCTTAAAAATAGTTAAAATGAGTAAAAATGAGTAAAAATTTGGATAAAAAAAAATTAAGAGATATGACACATGAAGAAAGACTTCAATATATCAAGTTAAAAACAAGCTTGGATGATAACGAAATTGATTTGTTTAGAAATACATCAATATTTAAATTTAATAATATCGATGGGATGATAGAAAACGCTATTGGAATTTTTCCACTCCCTATCGGAATAGCAAATAATTTTGTCATCAACAATAAGGAGTATTTAATTCCGATGGTAATAGAAGAGCCATCTGTAATAGCTGCTGCAAGCAACGCCGCAAAGATAGCAAGTAATGGCGGAGGCTTTATGGCTTACGCAGATGATTCTATCATGATAGGGCAAATTCAATTAATCCCGAATAGCTCATACGATCAAACAGAAGTTTCAGATCTAATTGAGTTGATATCAGATAATAAGATTGAAATAATATCCCTAGCAAATAGTAAAAGCAAATTTGCGAAATGTTTAGACATTAAAATTAAACAAGTCAATGACGAAAGCATAAACAAACTCGGACTGATGATAATAATAGAAATCCGGGTAGATACCAAAGATGCAATGGGTGCAAATGTTGTTAATACCATGTGTGAAGCTATTGCACCCGAAATAGAATCACTAACAGGCTGTAAGGTAATACTAAAAATTTTATCTAATTATGCAACGCAACGCCTGGTAAGGTGCAGAGCTATATTTCCAACAGAATTAATCGGTGGTGAAGAAATTCTTAAAAGGATTTTATTTGCTTATTCACTAGCGTTCACTGATGTGCATAGAGCTGTTACTCATAATAAAGGAATTATGAATGGGATTGATAGCGTAGCAATAGCTACTGGTCAAGATTTTAGAGCTATTGAGGCAGGATGTCATGCATATGCGTGCAGAGATGGACAATACAGATCTTTGACTAAATGGTATCAAGATTCTAATGGAGACCTTGTGGGAGAAATAGAAGTTCCAATGGCAGTGGGAATAATTGGTGGGATAACAAATACACATCCTATCGTTAAAGCATGCTTGAAATTAATGAATATATCAAATTCGCAAGAATTAGCAACTATTATTGCTGCTTCAGGATTAGCTCAGAATTTCTCAGCAATAAGAGCATTATCAAACGAAGGTATTCAGAAGGGACATATGAAACTGCACTCAAAAAATATTGCAATCATCGCAGGAGCTACAAATGACAAAATAGAAATGGTCTCCAGAAAAATGGTTGAAGAGAGAAATGTATCGGTTTCAAGGGCCAAGGAAATTCTAGAATCATTAAAAGAAAATTAAGCCTTATGACTTGATAAAATAATAAAGTCGAATTAATAAAACAAATAAACAACGTAATAATTAGTATATTCGATACAGGTATCAAATATGGGTCTTATTAAATTCGTGGTGCCCAAAGGCAGTATAGAAGAGGCTACTTTTAAAATGATAGAACAGGCATGGCAATGCAGTGTTAGTGGGAGGGGTAGAATATACAGGGTAAAGATTGCAGACCCAGACATAGAAGTCAAGATTCTAAGACCTCAGGAAATTCCAACATACGTACAAGAGGGGTTTCATGATGTTGGAATAACAGGTAAAGACTGGATAAAGGAAACTAATGCGGATGTCAAAGTATTGTTAGATTTAGAATACGGCAAAGTTAGGCAGGTAATAGCTATTCCGGAATTTTTTGAGTTCAACAATCTTGATGAGTTGATAGCTAATTTTGCTCAGAACAAAAAGACATTGAGATTTTCAACTGAATATCTAAAATCAGCATCCTCGTACATAAAATCAAAGGAGAGTTATAAAAAATACTTTGGAGATCTGGAACCCACAATAGTAACTCCTTGGTCTAGGACAGGTAATAATAAAATGGTAGAAATTTTTTTATCATTCGGAGCAACAGAGGCAAAACCTCCAGAAGATGTCGATGCAGTTTTTGACATTACAGAAACAGGGACCACTCTTATTCAAAATAATTTAAAGATCATAGATCAAGTAATGGAATCTACAGCAGTCCTTATAGCAAATAAAGATGCTCTAAAGGATCCTATAAAAAAGGAAAAAATAATAGACATGATTGTCTTATTGAGAGGAGTAGTAGAAGCAAGAAAAAATTTACATATTTTCGTTAATGTAGAAAAAGATAATCTTGAAGAGTTATTAAGTATTCTCCCATCATTGAAAGGTCCAACTGTAAGTAACTTAAGTAAAGAGGGGTGGTATGGAGTAAATACCATAATAGACAAAAATGAGTTTATCAGACTTATCCCAGCTATCAGAAAAGTTGCTCAGGGGTTGGTAATTTTGGAGCCAAGTCAAATATTATCAATGGATAAGATCATTCTAGATAATAAAGATGAAATAAAGTTTGATTAAGATTATAAGAATTAGAGAACCACGAGATCAAGCTAATGAATTAAGAGAAAGATCTTGGAATAAGGATCTTTCAATTCCAACAAAGAATGTTCTAAAAATCATCGAGGACATAAGAAGAGACGGAGATGAAGGATTATCAAAATGTATTGAGAAATACGAAAACGTGAAAATTGATTCATTTGTTGTTAGTAAGGCGGAAATTAAAGAAGCCTATGAAAACGTCTCAGCCAAGCAAATAAGAATAATAAAATACATGAAATCCAAATTAGAGAAAAGTGAAAAAGCTGTAATTGATAATCTTAAGAATATAAAAATTGATTCGGATGGAATCAAGATAAACAAAACCATAATGCCTATTTTCAGAGTAGGATGTTATATCCCAGGCGGGAAAGCTAGATATCCAAGTACGATAGTAATGTGCGCCATACCAGCAAAAGTTGCAGGGGTAAAGCAAATCGTGGCTATTACACCACCCATGAAAAATGGAAAGGTGGACCCCTTGACTCTAGTTGCAGGTGACATCTGCGGTGTAGATGAGTTTTATAAGGTAGGTGGTGCGTACGGAATAGCAGCACTGGCTTACGGTACAAAGACTATAAAAAGAGTGGATAAAATAGTTGGACCAGGTGGTGTATATGCGTCTGTTGCAAAATCAGTGGTATCAAAAGATGTATCGATAGATATGATAGCCGGTCCGACCGAATTACTAGTATATGCTGACGAAAAGTCAAATCCACGGTATATTGCATTGGACTTGATCTCACAAGCGGAACACAGCGAAGATACATTATGTGGGGTAGTAACGAAATCAAAAATGGTAGCCACAAAGATTTCTGAAGAATTAAATAGAATAATTAAAGAAGATGAAATACCTAGAAGAGAATTTGTTGAAAAAAGTATAAATGATAATGGATTCATAGCATTATGCGAAAATAATGAAGAAATAACTGAATTCATTAATGAATTTGCGCCTGAACACCTTGAAATATTTGCAAGTAACGATAAAAAAATAATAAAGGAGATTTATAATGCAGGATTGATATTAATTGGTGAATATACTCCCTCCTCTGTGAGTGATTATTGTCTTGGCTCTAATCATGTACTTCCAACTTACAGATTCGCCAAATCAAGATCAGCACTATCTGTTTTAGATTTTATTAAACTGGTAAATGTGATAGAAATGAAAAAGGATGCTTTAAAAAAAATCTCTCCAATCATAAAAGAAATAACATCAACAGAAGGATTATTTAATCACTATGAAGCGGTAAATGGAAGGTTAAAATAATGGTGGTGGATTGGTTGGATAAGGAACTCTCCCATATTAAATCACACAAACCTTATAAAAGGCCAGAAAAAATTCATGATTTCTATAAACTAGATTCAAATGAAAATTTAGTTTTAGAACGGAGATTTATAAAATCAATCGCATCAAAATCTCTGCATGAAAGCGATTTTAGAGAATATCCATTAGAGCAATTTGAAAAACTGTACATGAAATTAGCAGATTATACTAACCTAAGTACAAGAAATATTGGCATAGGTAGTGGGTCTGACCAAATAATGGATTTATTATTATCAACAATAGGCAAAGGAAAAAAGGTCATAACAGTAAACCCTACCTTTTCTTATTTTACAGACAGATGTAATCTGTATAAAATACCCATTAAATTAATAGATCTTTCCGCTATTGATAATTCCTTTGACCTTGAACTCTTTATCAAGAAAGCGAAAGATTATGATATTATATATATAGCATCACCGAATAATCCTACTGGAAATCAATTTAAACTTGACGATATTTCAAGTATAATAGATATCTTAAAAGATAAGTTGATAATAATAGATGAAGCCTATGTGGAATTTGCTGAATATAGTTTATCCAACATAGTAACAAAATATCGTAATGTTATAATTATGAGAACATTTTCAAAAGCTTTTGGTTTAGCTGGAGCCAGAATAGGATATATCTTGTCTAACGAAGAAATATCAGATGTTTTCAATCAATATATTCAATTACCGTATCCATTAAGTAGTTTCTCTATGCAATTGGCAATTGAATCACTTGAAAACATCCAGATTGTAAATAGAAGTATCGAAGTAATAAAGAGAGAAAGATCAAAAATGTTTGATAGGCTAAATAAATTAGACAAGATCAAAATATTTAAATCAGATTCTAACTTCTTTTTCTTTCAAACATTTAATCACTACAATAAAATCAAAAACCAATTATTAGATGAAAGAATACTGATAAAGAATTTTGGAGACCTTGGAAACTACACTGGAGCAATGAGAATTACAATAGGAAATACAGAGATGAATGATAAAGTAACATCCGTATTTGAAAAGTCATTATCGACATAGTCATCTTTGGTTAATTAGTTAAGAATAAAATTTTATACCGGTAATATCAGTTTTTCATGTCATGTCATTTTCACGCGCATCATCATTATCATTATCAATATTTTCGTCTGTATTATCAATCATTAATTTTTTTTGGGTATAGATACCTACTTCCTTGGGTACAGGAGTATCCAAAATCTTTCGAATTTTTTCTGCACGCATGTTTCCAAGGCCTGGTACCCTAGCAAGCTCTGCTATTGAAGCATTCAAAACATTAGTGGGAGAATGAAATTTATCCAATAATCTTGTAGCTAATTTAGAACCTATTCCAGGTAAAGAGGTAAGAACGTATAATTGCTGAAGAAGAAAAGGATTTGATTTTTTTATCTTTTTAAGCAAAGGTCCATCATTTTTGCTCTTAAATTGATTGGAAGCTAACAAAACTAATAATTCAGCAGTATAAAATACAGAATCAGTATATAAAATCGGTATTCGGAAATCAAGGGCTACTTTTATCAAAGTTTCGTATGCTACCCGTATTTTATCGATGATTAATTTAGAATCGTTTTGAAAATGCTCTCTTGTATCTAGGTCTGTTAAATTTCCTTCTATAATAATCAGTGGCTTAGTATAATAATTTATTAAATCTGAACATTGAATAAATATGCGACCGTCATAAACAGAGTTTATCAAATCATATATGGTTTTTCTTTCAATAACGGTCTCAGGAGAAACAATATAATCTCCAACTGCTAATTGTTTATAATCGACAAATACCCCATTAAGTTTAAGTAAATTAGGAACTCGACTATTTTTCTCTCGCTCATCTGCAACAATTCGAATAGCCAATGCAATAATAAAAAAGCATATTCTTAATTAACATTCATAAGAAAAAAGTTGTTATTGTGGAGGTTGATTAAATTTATTGGATTGTGATCCACCTTGGGCCATATGCATCATTTGATTAATCTTATTTTCCACTTCTTTTAGATTTTCCTTGACCCTAGATTCTTGTTTGCCTAAAACTACAGTCCGGGTATTTGAAAGCTCTTTCTTTTCTTCTAGTTCTTTTATTAAATTATCCCTATCAGATTTAACCATCAAAGGGCCTGCAAGCTTGTATACGACATCCTCAGAAGTAGTTTTCTTTAACTCCTCCAAGGCCCTTTCCGTTTCAGATATTTCTAGTTCAACCTGTTGTTTTTGCATCATTATTGCTTGAAGGTTTTGCTGTAATTGTTGTAATCTTGCAAGTTGCTCTTTTAGCCATGGAGGAAGCTCTTGTTCACTCATTGTTAATACAAAGTAACTAAATATTCACTAAGATAAAAATTATTACAATAATATATCATTTGTCAATATACAGTACAGAATATGCTAAATCTACTAGTCTCAAAAAAGATAGCAATGACGCACGGAATTTAGATATGTTGTTACCGGATATGGACAATATAATATAGTCGTTTTCTATAGAAACAGTAACATGAGTATCAAAATCGGGTGTAGATTGAATATCGCCTTTTATTGCAACAAAAATAGAATTCAACGGTTTTTTTAAAATATTACCGTCATCATTATTAGATTGAAAAAATCTGGTATTATGGTTATTATGGTCTGTATCAAAATAAATAAAAATTTTAGCCTTGAAGTTTTCCAAGATTTACGTCGTAGGCTCCTGCTGCGACTTTATATTCGCATTTATTGCACTGCCATATACCCATTGCTACTCTTTTAAATTTTATTGAAGTACAGCTCGGACATCGTCTTTTTTGTTTTAATGTCCTATAGACCTTACCATATCTTTTTCGTACGGTAGCACCAAACTTAACACCCAAACCTTTTAGTGCTGTTGAACCCTTTTTTCTTTTAACCTTTAATTCAACTCCTTTATTTTAGAGCGCATTTCCTCTCCTTTAATTCTTGCTATTTCAGAGAACTGGACAATCTGATTGACTGAAAATGGACCCGTAAAGCCTTTTTGTACAGCAACTATATTCCCATCGGATTGAGTTGTCATAGTTATGCGTGCATCCATGCAAGCTTCCTCTTCTGTTGTTGGATCTAACAAGACCGATTCTCCAATTCTAACTGCGGTAATAGATATCGGCATTGTAGTTATGGGTGGAGGCATAGTTTTACCAGTATCAACTACCTGTTCGTCTTTAATTTCATAGATCGGAAATTTACTTGTTAAAAGTGCCGCAACTACTGCATAAGAGGTAGCATCTAACAAATTACCGTCGGTGTTTATGATGCTACAGTCAACAAAAACAGTATAAACTATTTTTCCAGGAATCAAAACCAATTTATCTAAATCTAGCATTTCTGATTCGCGTACTCCTCTATCAACAACCCTTGATAATTCTATTGCGTCCTCGTCAGGAGGTCCAGGTTCAACATGAGCAGAGGCAGTTGGTAAAACTTCTGCGGACATGATCAATGCACCTTTATTTTCTAATCCTTCAAATGGTTCGCCTGTTTCAACTTTAACACCTGCTATAACTTCGGTATTACCTAGCTTTACCTTTGCAGAACCAGAGGCTTTATCTATTATTCCTACCTCAATTTCAAAATTTCTGTATGACTCAAAATCGCGACCATCCAATCTTTTCCCTCTAGATAAAGCTTCTAGCATTTGTTGTTTTCGTAATTGTTCAACTATTACTGTAGAACGTTTAGAGGAGCTCATGCTTCTTCTTTCAACTCCATTTCATTACCAAAATATTTTTTCATTAGTGCTTCTTTTTGTATTTCGTATACTAACTTGCATCCACTGATTGCTTTTTCCAAACATTCACTAAATTGAGCTGTAGTTATCTTACCATCCAACTGCAGCAAAGTTACTTGTTCCAAATTGGGCAAATAAGCTACAGGCATATCTGCATCTCCTTCTTTATCTTCAAGATCATTAATGTCTAGTACAATATTTTCTGATAACCGTCCAGCAGCACAAGCAGAAACCAAATCACGCATATTAATTCCAGCATCAGCTAATGCTACAGAAGCTGCATTGATGCCAGCACATCTAGATCCACCATCGGCTTGCAATACTTCAACGAAAACATCGATTACTGCTCGCGGATAGTCACTTAATATTAAGGATGGTTCCAAAGATTCACGCATTACTTTAGATATCTCCACTTCTCGTCGAGAAGGAGCAGGATTCTTTCTGGTATCCGTAGAAAACGGAGACATGTGATATCTACACCTAAGAACACACCTATCTGGAAGAGCCATATGTTTTGGATGAACTTCACGTGGCCCGTAAACAGCGACAATTATTTTATTCTTTCCGAATTCTATATAAGCTGAACCGTCTGCATTTTTCACCACGCCCACGGTAATCTTAATTGACCGTAATTCATCTATCCCTCTGCCATCGGATCTTTTTCCGTTTTCATCCATTAAAGCTAATTCTTTCAAATTATACACATCCTATTCGATCACTCTGTTTTTTTTCTTTTTGATCGTTATTGCTATCGTTGTTGGATGACTTTTCAGAATTATCATTTCTATGCTTTTCTTTTGAAGTGGAGCCAGATTTACTATTATTCGGTGTGGATGATTCAATAGATTCAGTGCTGGATTGTGGCTGTGTGGATGATTCAATAGATTCAGTGCTGGATTGTGGCTGTGTGGATGATTCAATAGATTCA
>JACDCB010000025.1 GCA_013694585.1 Candidatus Nitrosopumilus sp.
CCAGCCAACTCAAAACCGTTTATTCTAGGCATTCGTATGTCTGTTATGAGGAGATCATAAATTCCAGGTTCAAATTCCTCTAATAGGGAGTTAGGGTCATTGTAAATACTAACTTGGTGTCCCTCATCTTCCAAACAAATTTTAAAGAATAATGCTGTTCCTACATCATCATCTATTACTATGATATTATTTACCATTATAGAATATTTTATTAACTGCGGTACCAATTAAAATATTTTTACATCTGTATGCCTCAATCGTATTAAACTCTTGGTTATATTCTCATTTTCCAAAAGGATTAAAGTATGTCTCTAGGATTAAAAAAATAATACATTCATGAGTCATGTAATCCCCTCTAATTCAATAGACTCTTCACAAAGTCAAACATTGATTTTGTTATTGCTAAATTAGTGTGCTTTTCAATCCAGTTCCAGTCACCTATTGGATTAATTTCGAGAAAAAATAATTCTCCATTTTTACCTTGAACAAAATCTATGCTTGAAACTAGTAATCCTAATTTTCTATTTAGACTAATACATAGCTTTTCAATTTTTTTGCCGATATTAATTTCAGAAAATATTAACTCTTTTTCTTTTATTTTGTGTAAATCAGAAAAATTACGCTTCTTTTGAATTGTTGAAATTCTACATGAAAATGTCTTGTCATTTACTACAGTTACCCGGATTTCTGAATCATTTTCTATTTTCTCTTGAAAAATTACTGGTGCGTAAGTTAACTCGTCGAATTTTGATAAATGACTGGTTTCAATGTTGTTGGTTAGGAATCTATACGATCTTTGGTTTAGATAAATCTCATGATGATGAAGTACTTTGACGATTGTCGATTTACGAAACCTCTTAAAAAACTTTTTAGCTGCCTTCATTTCATTGGTTATCAGAGTCTCTGGAATGCTAAAACCGATCTTTTGTGCCGACAACAACTGATTTAACCTATTTTCAGCATCAAAGGTTCTTTGTGGATTATTTATCCATAGAGCATCTAGACCTATCGACAGACAGTTAAAAGCTTGATACCACTGTTGAGCGAAATACATTTGATATACGCCCCCAGAATAATAGTTCAAAAATTTTAGATCAAAATATCTAAATAATACTATTTTAATGTCATCAGGAATGACTTTTCTATTTCCGATATGCAGTACGGGTTCATTGAATTTTCCAATTTTGAATTCAAAATGAAAATCTATGGGTATGTCCTCTTCTGTTATTTTTACATAATCGATTCCATTTTTCAGGAATTGAATGCCTAATAGATCTGATTCAATGTCTATTTTCTTAGTTAATATCAATACTTTTGGACTAGTACTTGAGTTTCCTTTTTTGGAAATATTTAGTCGTTCAATTAGTTCTAAGGGATTGGTATTATTCATGAGGATTCTTTTATAGTTTAATTTCTCTAGAAAATTAAAAACAAAAGGCTGTCTAGACACACTTACGTTTATTTCAACAATATAAAAATTTTATCTTCTTTTTTCAGGTTCTAAAGGCAACGAGATAAGTTTATTTAATTATTGGACTAATAAAATTACATAACAATCATCGATCATCCTAATTCACAATCAGGGAAACCAGAAACCGTAATTGTTTGTTACTTGTGTGGAAAACATATAAAAAATCATGATGATTTGTTCATTGAGGAAATTAGTAAAGGAGATGAAAGGTATCATCACAAGCATTGTTATACCTTTTATAATAGACTTGTCTCTGTTTACGGGAAAGATTTTTCGGAGTTAGGTCTGGATCAAATTAATTGGGGAGCTAGATCTGGCAATCTTGTTCAATTATCTTTGTTTGATATCAAAAGAACAAAATTCAGTAGTTCGGAGGTTGTTTCTGACTTTTCGCACTTTAAGCGGAGATTAGTAGATGAAGTTTATGAAGCTAAAGATGAACTACAGATGCTATGTTCAAGTACTGGTATATTTGAGCAGTTTATTGAGGTTTTGGAAGGGTTATTCTTACGCATTAGACAAACCCAGACATCTGCGCCAAAGATTAGATTATTGTTTCCTAAAAGCAAAAAGGTAAATTCGTTCTTGGAAAAAACAAACATTTCTGAGCTTCCTTCCGTTGAAATACAGCATATTCACGAAGATGAGTTTCAATATTTCATTGCTGGAGTAGACAAATCTATTTCACTATTTTCTGAAATGAAGAGTAACTCTGAAAGAGGGTTACATGATTCGTTTTTCAATGTGATTTCTTTAAAGGATTCTGTAATTTGGCATAATTCAGCAATTTTTGAAAGCCTTTGGAAGCAGTCTATACTAGAAAATAGAGTAAAGGATCTTTCTAATGAATTAAATAGAAATAATATTTCAAATCATAACTTTGTTCGGATCCTTGCTCATGAATTAAAAAACCCTATTCAACCAATTCTTGGTTTTTCAGATATGATCCAAAATAATAAGAGACTAGATTCTAATCAAAAAAACGAATTGTTAAAAATTATTTCTAGAAATGCCAGAAAATTAGATATCATGACAAATAATATTCTTGATTATGCCCGAATGGAAAATAGTATTTTCAATTTGAACCTTGAAACTTTTGATATCGTCCAGGTAATCGAGGAATTATTAAGTGATTATACTATTCAAGTAAGCAAAAAGAACATCAAGTTAGATTTGGATACTTTATCTAAAAAAATTATGATAAAAGCTGATAAGATACGAATAATTGAAGTGATCGACAATTTGTTAAGTAACT
>JACDCB010000041.1 GCA_013694585.1 Candidatus Nitrosopumilus sp.
GTTTGACACTCCTATGAGAATGGGCAGGAGAATCTCCTTAGAAATAAAAAGGGCTATGGGGGCGTCCAAAATTGGTTTAATTACAACTTGATCTTTTCGATTATGTGGTCACGATAGATGGAAACTAGAAAGTTTGATCTAATAAAATTAAATCAAATCAAATTAACTTTGTAGATAATACAAAATCTTTTCTCTTATCTATTTCAACCAACAAATCCATTCCTTCTTTAGTTATAACATAATACTTTGAGTTTTTTAATACATAATTTTTCATCCTTTCTAGGTGATAATAAATAGATCCTGTAGATAGACCTGTGATGGTTCTGATTTCAGAAAAACATGCGGATCCATTCTTCTTTACAATTGCTCTCAGTATTTTGATCCTGGTTGTTTTTGCCCTAAGCTGTGTATCACCCATTGACTCTATCATATAATCCTGTTTTTTTTATTTCTTGCGGTGTTGTTTATTATAACTTAATTATATAAGAATCGAATGATTATTCTCCTTTTATGAATACCACCTAATTCCATGTGGTTCTGTGATTACAAGCTAGTCCCTATTTGCGATGGCAGTATGAATCTCTATCTATATTTAATTTTGATTCTTTTTTTTTGGACTGGTGTTGTGGCTGTTGTTGCTGTTGTTTGACTGGCTCTGGTTCCTCTTGATTACATTTTTTCCCTTATCTGACGGTATGATTTTCATTTTTTCATCCAAAAAACTCTTGTTAAACTGGTTACCTTCAAATAATCTATCTAGAAAAATTGCTAATGCAGCAATTTCTGAGTGAGGCTGACTACCTATTGCAATATTATAATCCGCAAGAAAATACACCTCTTTTGGAACCTTTTCTGCTCCTATTATGACCAATATTTTTTGATTTAATTCTTTAATCTCTTTTATTTTTTCATTAATTAGCGATCCATACATTGTAAGATGAACGACTATACCGCCATTTTCTTTCCATGATTTCACTATCTTTTTC
Source organism: Candidatus Nitrosopumilus sp. (assembly GCA_013694585.1). GTDB lineage: Archaea > Thermoproteota > Nitrososphaeria > Nitrososphaerales > Nitrososphaeraceae > Nitrosocosmicus. Next base: position 987 of record JACDCB010000041.1, read on the forward strand.
CAATTGTCAATGATTTCGAGTTTAAATTCATTTTCTCCTCCCCATCTTTTATTGACTTTATCTAGAGTTTTTTTTATTTCATCATCCACATCAGTCATGTAGATTACCTCGCTTCCCATGGCCCTTGATACCAACACAGCATGAGTAGTTGTTCTGTCGTCTCTTACCAGTCTGTGTCCTATTCTAAGTACAGCTACAGATGATGGCATCGTCATTAGATATATCTCGCCATCACCCTTCTATCTTCTTTTCAGTCAATAATGGAGAAATTAAGAATTAAATGAAAAGATTACTTTTTCTGCTTCTGCTATTCTATTCTTCTGTGTTCTCTTCATTGGAGTTTATAAATAGCGTTATTCCCAAAAACCGTTCAAGTTTCTTTGCTAAAATTTCATCAGGTCTTAACGATCCTGTTTCAATTTTTCTTATTAGCGTTACTTTCTCGTTAATTTTTTGTCCAAGTTGTTCATGTGTTAACCCTCTTTTACTCCTTGCATTTCTTATCAATGATGGAAAATCATGATCAAGAATCATTTCATCTACCATGTTGATTTTCTTTAAGGGTGGTGGTTTAATCCTTGGAGTTGCTCTTATTTTTCTGGCATAAAGATTCCTTGAACCTTGTTGAGGGCCACCTGCTGGTTTGGGGGATAAATATCCTATAGGGTTTGTCCCTTTTGGTGAACCTAAATTCTTTGAAACACTATTAGATTCGACTGGTTTGCCTCTTTTTGAACAGGACAAACAGACCCTCATAATTGATTTCTCAATTATTACTTTCTTGCTTACCTCGGTATGTTTTCCGCATAATTCACAAAAAGAAGCCATGTATGTAATTAATCGGGTCTAATTTATTAGGATTTGTTGGGTTTTTGGCGCCTTTGGCGTCCTATTCATCTTTGCTGCTCATGTCTAGCAATCTTACAATCAACGAGCTTTGTCGGCAACATGGCGATTTCTAGCCATGTACTCGAGTTTGATTCCTGATGTTTCATTTAATAGGTTGTCTGTTTATGGCTTAATCGAAATAAGATCAATTAGATGCATGAATACTTCTAACCTTTAGTTTATCCAAACTGTTTTGGTAAAATTAAAGGAAGATTGATCTATTACAGGAGATCACAGCCCACAGAATGTGGCCTATTAAGAGGGGATATTGATATTGGTTTATTTGTCGTGTTGCTGGCTGTAACATAAACGTTAGACACTTTCCACCTGACTTATGGGAATTTGGGTATATGTTTACACCATCGAATCTATCTCTCATATCTGTCAAAATCCTACTAGTATAATGGTATGGGGGTATATATCAAGCAAGAATGATCCGACCTGAACTTGTCAGCCTTGTAGACCTTTTTAAATGGTTTAATATATTATCTATTGGACTTGTGTCCACATTCTTGGCTATATTTAATAAAAAGCGACACAACAGCATACCGTAGCTTAATTAAATAACCAATAATATATGTACATACGTATCAAGGATTTGCTTATATAACATTAGTTATCAAATTCCTCCATGTAAAAGATAGAATTGTAAAAAAGCATTATTCAACGTCTCTACCTTACTTATATTAGAACTTTTGTCTGTGAACGCCAGTATAAAAATTTCTAAAAGGATATATTATTGACAAGAATATACATAATCTAATCCGCATATTGTAAAAATTATGAAAATGATAAAAATATTGATGACTTTCAAGTTACAGGGGTGCCTTGTTGACCGGCAAAATACACACGTCGTACCTCTTGAGATTTCTTAATAGTTCACCATCCAGATGGTTTTTATTGTGGTTATCTCTAGTTAGGTTGTTTAATTGCAAAAGCTATTTCTAGATCCGTATCAAAAAATATGCTCTCATGTGGATTTTCTCTTTGGAAGGGACATCAGCTCAATTCTTCCAAAAGATTTAGAGCTTGAATATTCTAGAAAAACTGGGAAGATCAAGAGTTTTAGCATAGATGGAAAATTAATCGGAACCTTTCGAACAGATGGGGGAATTGCATTAACGATTAACGGTGCCAACCTTTTCCTAAAACAAAAGGGGTATTTATCCAACTGTGTTATACCTATTGAAGATGCCATACCCTTCGTATCAGAAGGCAGATCCCTCTTTGTAAAGCATGTGCTAAGATGTGGTGAGAACGTTAAAAGCGGGTCGGATGTAGCAGTGATAGACAAAAATGAATCTGTTCTAGCTGTGGGTCGATCTTTGTTGCCATTTTCATACTATTCACAGTCAATAGATGATATTGCTAATCATCAGAGGGGCTCTCTTATCCGTGGTATAGGCGTAAAAATTAGAGAAGGAATAAAAAGCAGAAGTACTTAGTGGTTTCTATGATGCGATCGGGCAATAGAGATATGCGAAGAATGCTTGACCGAATGGGTTTAGACATGAAAGATTTAGGTTCGGTAGAGGAAGTTATTATAAGAACCGATATGAAAGAAATATTTCTTAAAAAACCCCAAGTTGTTGAAATGAAAGGCAAAGATAGTACTATTTACCAAGTTATTGCTTCCGATATCGAAGAAACTAATAGGGATGTTCCTTCTTTTAAGGAAGAAGATATTGTATTAGTTATGCAACAGGCAAATGTATCAAAAGAAAAAGCGATCGTTGCTTTGACAGATACTAAGGGCGATATTGCACAAGCGATACTTAATTTGACAGTTTAACAAGCACTTCTCTTTTATCGATTAGATAGGATACGAATACTCCAAAAAAAATTTTTAATTATATAATAATTTTAAAGAAATAGTTATAATTATTTGGAATTATTGATGGTTATTACACTATTTTATTGATTTTTAAAGCATTCTATGTAAAAATATTGTTTTTATGCCCTTATTTCTATGACACAGATAATCTATGCTTTAACATGACAGGAGAGTCGCTATGCGATTACAGGCGGAATTGGATAATCTTGAAGTTTGCGTAATTCTTGCAATTTGACTTTAAGAAAATTATACGTAATCTTTAATAGCCTTATAACATCACGCTAAAGTAGCAATAGAAATGTTCAACTTAACAAGTTGTCCACCAGTTATTGTTGCGACTGTTTCAGGCCGTTCCTATTATAAAATAACAAGCGTATTAAAGTCGCTTGATTTACGTTATCTGTCGTTATCACCTGAAGAAGCGGCTCTATCAACCGGAAAAGTTATAATTACAACCACCGATGAATCCAAAATCGTAAATAGGGATAATATGTATTTGGATACCCAATTAGAAAAATTTCCTCTGTCTATTAAAGCAAAAATTCTACAAAACTGTATGGGCTACTTTGGTCCTTCTAAGGAACAATTGATAATCGGAATAGATCCTGGAAAAAGGATTGGCATTTCTATACTATATTGTTATTTCGAACTAGATAGGATAATCCTATCTTCGGTTAATTCCACAGTTGAAAAAATCAGTTTTGTTTTATCCTCAATCGAGTCTCCAACTAAAATAGTTAGAATTGGAGATGGAAGTTTGGCTCTCTCTCATCAAATAGCTGGAAATCTGAAATCCTATTTTAAAGACGAGGTAATTATTGAAATTGTAGACGAATATGGAACCTCTATAAGACAAGGTACGGAAAAAAACCGTGGTGGGCTCCGTGATATTAGCTCTGCTAGAAAAATTGCTTTTAGAAAGGGGAAAATATGGAATAGTTGTAAGTAGCATCATTAAGTTATTAATACCGTTTGGTTAATTTTATGTCAGGCGAGGTTGGCCCAGCCTGGTTAAGGTACGAGCTTCCCAAGCTCGGGATCGCGGGTTCAAATCCCGCACTTCGCACCTATTTTACGCTGGAGATCGACTATTTATTGACAATATTGTTGACATATGATTTATTTACGAACAGTTTTGTCGACAAAAGGCCTAAAATGTTGACATCTGCTCGTAAATTGTTGACGAAAAAACTAAAGCTTAGCATATCTTTAATCAAGTATGAATGAGCAAATACAAATCCCTAAAAAAATACAGG
>JACDCB010000074.1 GCA_013694585.1 Candidatus Nitrosopumilus sp.
AGGATTCACGGAAAGCATCCAGTATCTACAGACAGAGGTACGTGGTATCCTCAAGCCTGCAGGTTCTTGAACCTTGATCACCACATTCATTCTTCTTTTGAGAAAAGTATCATAGAAAGGACGATGCAGTACATTAAGGATAGGACTGAAAGTTTCGATGACTACTTTCCATGCAAAATGAAGAATTGTAATCTAAATCACATAATCAATTGGTTGAATCTATTTGTAGATTATCACAACAAGGAGAGAAACCGTTAAGTGAACAGAGCCGAGTATTAATACAAACCTTCTATACTTTATATATTAATTAAATTCTTTAAAAGAATCTTCGAGACCTCAAAACTCGTGATTCTTTGCTTGGTTGGGTAGGTACACAATGCTCTTTCTATGATATTATAGTGCTTGCAATGGCCATGAGAGGATATTCCGAGGCTCATATACTGTTTGTTTTGAACGCCAACTGGTGTTCATTTACAATGTTCTAAATTCTTTTGATTTATTTAGCCCGTTTATTCATTTTAGATTTATTCGATTGTCCTTTTCTTTGAAAATCACTCTTTCGATTTCCTGATGTTGTCATTCTAACCATTGATTCACTAGTGGTTTGATAAATTGATGAGTTTATCTCATTTTATAATATCATGCTTGTTGAAAATGAAGAATAGATATACAACCTATTATGATTTTCTCCTTTTATCTTTTTTTATTATATTGAGGAGGAGAGCGCATTCTAGGAATGGCATGAGGACAGTAAACATGAATCTTTGAATTCAATCATAAAGACCTTAGAAATCTGGTTACCCATCTTTTGTTTAAAAAAAAATATAGATAAGAATTAAACTAATACATGCTAGAAATAACGGTCTCTGTTTTCAAAGCATACCATTAGTATAGTCGTAAAAAATTAAAAATGATTTACCTTAACTATTCACTATTAGTCAAATTCTTCTGCATAAATCAATTTCATTTCATCGAAAGTGAGTTTCTCTCCGCTCGACATTTTCTTCATGGCGACCTCCTTTAACGAGTTCCATAATTCTTGATTTTCTCTGTTCTTGCGCATTTTGTCTTGAGGTATTTCGTGCCTGATCTTTCTTTCTGGACTATAACGTCTTTGTCTCTCTGAAGAATGCTGTAACCTATTTCTCTTAAACTCTATAGCATTAAGTTGGGTATCTACCATTTCTATCTTAGCCCCTGCTTCTCTAACTCTGTGAATCACACCTCGTCTTTCCTCATAAAGTTCTTCCCTTCTATTCAGCAATTCATCTAAATTTGACTTAATTTTACCAATTCCCTTTCCTACATCAGCTTTTTGGTCAAATATTTCATTCATTTTTCCCTTTATGTCATCAAACTTTGTTGCCAGTGATTTGAAAGTGTCTTCCTTCTTGTGAATGACTTTTAATGCATGTAACCTAGTAGCTATCTCCTTTGATTTTACGACCAACCGTCTTTCTTCATCCTTCGATAATTTCTTTGTTTGAATGTCTCTCTCTATTTGCTCTAGTGCTTTTGTCAAATTGGATAGATTATACTTGTCTCTTCTTGATCTTGGACCTCCGCTAGAAGCTTTGGAATCCAAGGTTTTCATTCTTTTTCTTTCTTCAATCAGGTTGCTCTTTAACTCTGTAAATTTTGCATAATCTGCATCCTTTACTTCATTAATTTGTTTAAGTTTTAGCCTTTCAGCTTCTAACTTTACTCTTTCTTCGTCAATAACCTTCTTTGTTTCTTCAATCCTTTGGTTGATTTCCTCAATATGGGTTTCCCCTATTTTTTGCTCTTCTATTAATGATGTTTTGAAATCTAACAGAGTTTTTTGATTCGAATCTATTGAATTTTCTGATCTATTGTCTTTTTTTGTCGTAGAAACTGAAGCTGCAGCAGAAGGAGCTGTAGCTGGATTTCCACTGTTCTGTTCTTGAACCACGCCGCTTACAACCTGTTAATATATGGAAAGATATATTTTTTCTGATTGCAATTCGGTTACCTGTTTCTCAAATGACCGAGGATACATGAAATCAAAGCCACTGACAAAGTTTTTGAATAATAAATTAGTTTTAAAGGCGATAATATTTCTTGTGCAAAGATGACATTTGCCTTTGTTGATCATCAAGAGCCACCAAAAGTCAAAAATTCATTTTCAGATCTAACAATCATTTATGATTAAATGCTGATAATTACGGATTTCAGACGAATGTGAATAATGTACAAACATATATTTATATTCTATCTTGTGGATTAATATATGAGTAAAAATGGATGATTTTGATAAAGATTTTCCAGGATTTGATTGGAAAAATACTCCCGCTTATAAACATCCAGGAGGAAAAGACTGTCCTTGTCCGAAGCACGAGTATATTAGAGAGCAAATTAATATTGCCAAGACTTTAAATACAAATAGTAAAAATGTAGATACCGATAAAAAACCTACTTCAAATGTTACCCTTAAATTTTGCCCTGATCATTATAATGTTTATTTCAAAGAGGTGATTCCTGCCATGCCTTTAAAATATAGAATAATTACTAAGATAGCATTGAAATTGGGAGCTGTTGTAATTCAGCAAATTCCTTATATGATGTCTGATAAGTGCTTTTATTGCAAATTTGGTTCAGGCGGTTTTGATAAAAAAGTGGAATTACCACCAATTTAACCTTATTTGATATCTGATTTCTTTAATAGATTTTTTGCCAGGTTATAATGATCAGATACTAAAACAAGGGCAGTAATATTTCTTACAATCACTGATAGATAAGGCAATTTATCGCTTGGATTGTTTTTATAACCATCCAAAAATGATTTTTCTATAATTTTATACTTTTCATTATCTAGGTCCAACAGACTAGCCAAAAAAATACCAATATCCAGGCTCTTTGTATACTCTGAAACATGGTTTTGTATCAACCCCAAGTCGGTCCGTATTATTTCTAAATCCTTCACTAAATAGTTCTGGGCTTTGTTGTCAATGAAACAAGATCCGCTATTGTGCAGAGTCCTGGTTATTGTACCAACCTTAGAAACAATTTCTAAGTTGTTGCTCTTTTTTAGAAATCCATAAAGATTGCCGCCATCGATATATTCTTCAATGATGACGTCCTCGTTGATTTCTATTAATCTAGGTGTGTTAATTCCTAGATCCTTCAATTTCTGTCTATTAAATGTACCCTCATTTAGTAGAATGGATTTTCCAATCTTAAGTGGAGGTGTAGGATGCATTAATACAAATGAGATAAATGTAAAGATGAAAACTAAGAGATACTCGTTAATGCTCTTCACCATCTTATTTCTCTTGATTACAACCATTTTACCATCAATTTTTGAAATTGCAATATCTCTCTGCCAATTCACAAAATGCAAAATAATTTAATCTCTATACTACCGGTAGTCTATTTTAAATACTTTTAAGCATCTGGTTTGCGTAGTCAAATTAATAATTGCTAAAGTTAATTCCGTTTTGTTACATGCCGCAAATCTGATGCGCTTATGATTGGAAGTTCTCGATAAATATTACTA
>JACDCB010000075.1 GCA_013694585.1 Candidatus Nitrosopumilus sp.
ACATCATTCTTTGAGACTCAAAGAAGAGGCCAATCTGATAACGAGATATTGATTAGTTTCTTTTTTCTTATACGTTCCAGGTCTGGTGTAAAATCTAGATCAACTATGGATATTTGACTCTAGATCATTGAGATAAGATTCTATCTTTCCAAGACCTCTTCTAGTTAGAATATGATCTTTGTCATAGTCTTTAGCTTCCTCTAATTCATTTTTCTCATACAGGTGTATTGCCGCTAACCCAGTTTCCAATTTATTATATGACCATTGTCTAAAAATGTCGTCTTTTATTATGTCTTTGACAAATTGATTAATCTTTGCCTGGTTTCCCTTACTCTTTGATTCTATTTCAAGTTCTAAGAAACCAATCGAATTTTTGGATTTTGCAAAAACTGTAACATCATCGAATGCGAATTCAAATTCTAGTTGGCTTGTAGTGCCATTTAATGCATTTATGATAGATCTTTTTGTTTCCTTTTCCAAAATAGTTTTCAACCCCAAATTACAAAAGGTCTTTTTTGGATCATCATCATATTTGTTTCTTGAATATTGAAACTGATCGCTAATTACCTCTAATTTGTTCAACAATTCTTCATAGAATAAATGGGACCATGATTTTTCCATCTCGATCCTATCAAAATATTCTTCATTCTTTTCTTTGTCCTGTTTTAGTGTAATCTTGATGCTTTCATTATTTGTAGTTCTGATGCGTAAATTGGTTTCATTTTTTTTCAACACATTGTCTTGAATATCAAAATATTCATCGTTTATGATCACCGTTCCAGCTTCTGTTGACTTGTATCCGTGTATACTAATCAACTTTTTAATTTTTTCTATAATTAACCTGTTATCACTCGACAATATTAAAATCGCAGTTTCAATTTCACTCACGAATAAATTATACTCATAGCCCATATTTTCCTTTCCTTCATATGCGCATTGTCTTGGGGTTTCCTTCCTTAGTATTATCTCACGAGGAAATTATGGTTCGATATTTCATCATTACCAAAATAAAAGTGCATGCCAATGCTAAAGTTATTGGACAAATACTAGGTCTTGTATCATCCTTTTAAGACGTTATCTGCCGTGTCATTGAAATTAGATAACAAAATTATTTCTGATGTCTGATTTGATGTTTATAATTGTGAAATACAAACAAAAGAAAGGGCAGGTTTGCAAGTAATGTGTGAAATATAGCCTTACCCTTTCTTCGTAATTGTCTCCATGAACACGTGTAAGATATATCTTAATCATGACAGAAGTATGTTTTGTATAGATTGTTAATAGATAATATAGTATGGCAATAGATGTCATAATTACTTTATCTTGTATTTCAATTCATTTGAGATAGGTAGGTATGATTTGTCTAGTTTAACATTGTGATACATTTACTTCGTTTCTTTTGATTCTCTGTATCATTTAATGGATCCATGTTCCAAAAATTATTACTACATTTAGACAATACGTAGAGTCAATTAATCATTATTGTGGATGTGGATGTAAACTGATTCAAACAATTTAGAATATATGCAATATTCAATGATTCTTAATCCAGAGAATAGTTCTTCATCTCCTAAATAGTTAATCGGAAGTCCTAATAATTTTTGCGCCTCCAAAATCTACTATATTATCAAATTGAATTCCATACTATCAATAACAGTTAGGAGGAACGATTTACCATCTTTTGAAAAACCTTTGAACTTATTGATATGAATTTCGTTTTAATAGCCTACTGGGTTTTACCACAAGTTTTATTAAAAGCTAGTAGAAGGCGATTTAAATTATCTATTAGTAATAAGTAAACAAAATACTGTTATTCAAGTTCTGAACCACACTTAAAGCACTTGAGATTTCCAACAATATATTCGCCCATTTTAAAACCACATTTAATGCAATCTATTTTATGCTTTCCATAACTTTCCTTTTCCTCTTGTGAATCCTCAAGCTCTTCTAATCTGATATATTGAAACAACAAATTAGGAATGACAATAATTTTCATTCTATAAATACTATCATTAAATGTCTTTTAATATTTGCCAATATGTTTTAGATGATTCTATATAGTTACGGTAAAAATTGTTCCTATTTGTGAATTTTGCGCGGGGAAATGGAGAACGGTTTGATTGAAATTTATATATTATGTAAATTTATTGAAGAGCAATATTGGATATAATATAACAGCTAAATTACATCCCCTCCCATAAAACGAATCTATTTTGTTCTGAATCTTCACAATAAATGAAATATCCCATATCCTTAACTTCTGTTTTTTGAACCAATATTTTTCCACCATTTTCATTCA
>JACDCB010000105.1 GCA_013694585.1 Candidatus Nitrosopumilus sp.
AGGCAGTATCCTTTGCTTTGGCTATTACTACTACTATATTGACGTCTGCTTATATATTGTGGATGTACAAAAGAATTTTCTATGGTATTACTCCAGAAACATTAAAAAATGTACGTGATTCGAGTAAGTATGTTTTAGTAACCATGGGGATTTTGGCTTCATTAACTTTGATTCTGGGATTATATCCTGATTTATTTTACAAACCAATTATAGGGTATGTTGAAAATCTGTATGATAATTCAAACGAGCTTATACCAGTAAAGATCAAGCCTGGAATAGGCCAAGCAGATGAAAAACTCACAAATAATACGCAGCTTAGTAATGTTGCTTTTCCAGGGGGTTCTGAATTCCAAAGGACACAACTAATGTCTGAAAACCAGGTTGGTCATTCCAATACTATATAGGTGAATAGATGTGGTTGAAGTTTTAGGTTTTGAAGGACTAGGTGTAATTGCATGGTTAATTTGGATGACTCCATTTATAGGAGCTGCATTCATTCCAATTTTAAGAAAAAAGAGTGAAAAAATCAAAAGTTATGTTGCTGTTGCTTTCTCAATACTTAGTGCGCTTTTGGCACTAAGTATCCTGCCTTTAGGCTTATCAAATGGGGAAATACATAGTCAAATCCCTTGGTTTTCCGCGTTAAATCTAGACGCAGGTGTATTAGCTGACCCGCTTGCTATAATCATGAGCAATCTGGTCGCTTGGATTTCAGCGGCTATATTTGTGTATTCTGTTTCCTACATGCACAGAGAAAAGTCACTGATAAGGTATTGGTTCTTTATGCTGTTTTTCATTGGATCAATGCAGCTAATTGTATTATCCGACAATTTGTTGATGGTATTTTTCGGCTGGGAAGGTGTGGGACTTGCTTCTTATGCCCTGATAGGATTTTGGTACACTGATAGAAAGAAAGATTATGTTGGCAAGGAAGGACATACCGCTTGGGGTATACCTCAGTGGACATCACCTACACACGCTGGGATAAAGGCGTTCTTACTTAACAGGGCCGGGGATGTCATGATGCTGTCTGGCATGTTCATGATCTTTATGTACGCGGGTACCTTTGGATTTAGAGAGTTATTGGCCGATCAAACCTGGGCTCATGAGATGATGCAACAAAATCTATTGGTGCCTGCGGCCGTCCTAATATTTGGGGGGGCGATAGGTAAATCAGCTCAATTTCCACTAAATGAATGGTTATTGGAGGCAATGACAGGCCCTACATCTGTTTCGGCTCTTATTCATGCTGCTACAATGGTAAAAGCAGGTGTATTTCTTGTGGCGAGAATAGGTCCCTTATTTTTCGCGTTATCTGTATTTAACATGACGCAGTTTTTTGAGATTGTTACATGGGTTGGAGCGATAACTGCTATTTTACTAGCTACTCAAGCAATTGTTAACCCTGAAATAAAAAAGGTCTTGGCTTATTCTACAGGCTCGCAGATTGGATATATGATGATGGCTTTGGGAATTGCAGGTCTGTCGACAAACTTTGTAGATGGGTATACTGCAGGATTCTTTCACTTGATTAGCCATGCATTGTTTAAAGCTTCATTGTTTATGGCGGCGGGTGCGATAATTCATACCGTGCACTCTAGATTCATGAACAATATGGGTGGGCTAAAAAAGAATATGAGAAAAACTTACATATTCATGCTTCTAGCAAGCTTGTCACTAGCCGGTGCTCCATTAATCACTTCAGGATTCTGGAGCAAGGATGCAATTTTTGCTTCTATTCTTGAATCTAACTATGAATTTTCATCCTATGTCTTTTTTATTGCTGTCACGGTAGCCGTCATGACTGCCTTTTATACATTCAGGATGGTAGGACTTGTATTTTTTGGAAAACCAAGCCAAAATGTGGTCAATATTGAAAATAAAGGTCATCATATACGTGAAGTCAATAAAATCATTTGGCTTCCTTTCGCCGTTTTGGCAATAGCATCGATTGTGATAGGGGTGGTCGGTTTTGCTTTTGAGGGCCAACTGCACCATTTATTTGCAACCTATCTTGCCAGTACATTTGGAATCATCGAAGGCGGAGTCGTACCATTGGAAGGCTCTGCAGACACACAAAGCCCAGAAGGCTTAACAGAAAGAGAGACATCTTCTGCAGGAGGGTCTGAACAGGATGCATTGGAACTCAATCCAATTGCGGTTGTTGCATCAGTAGCAGCATTTGGCATTGGGGGATTCCTTGGTTATTTGTTTTACATAAAAAGGATTGCCGATCCAAAGAAGATCAACGACAACGTTGTTTCAAAGGCTTTATGGAAGTTCCTTTACAACCGATGGTATCTCAATTCCATTCTTTATTGGCTAGGTGTTGTCATACCATTGGCGGCTTATAGACGAATATACAAATATTTTGAAAATATCTTGATGTATGGAATTAATCCATCAGTTCAACATTCAATGGTGTTAATGTCAAGAGTGGCAAAAGCGGCACAATCAGGTAACGTACAGACATATCTCTATGTATTCTCGGCTGGTATAATTCTAATTACCATGTTATTATTGAGTTAAGGAGAGAATGAGTAAGAATGATTGATATATTTTCGACGCCTGCTTTAGTAACCATCATCTTAGGAGGCGTAGCTTTGTTAATCCCGATAATAGATGCCTTGAATAAAGAGCGAGGCTCCAAGAATAAAGTTTATAGCGCTATAGCCTTTGGGGCTCTAACTTTGGCGCTTGTCATTGTAATATTCAGAATATTTACTGGAGAAAATCTTCCTGCTTTATCATTAACAAACAATGGGGTGATAGCAGACGACAGTTTTGGAGCATTCTTTTCTATAGCATTTTTGATAGTATCCATTATGGTGACCGTTTCTTCATGGAGTTACATGAAGAATAAAAGCAATCATGCTGCATACTATTCTTTAATATTATTGTCAAGCATAGGGATGATCCTTATAGGTTATTCAACTGATTTCGTAATGTTGCTAGTTGCCTGGGAACTAATGTCCATCCCTACATATGCGTTAGCTGCCTTTAACAAAAAAGATCCCATATCAAACGAGGCTTCAATCAAATACTTTTTGTTTGGAGCCCTATCGTCGGCAATCATTATTTTGGCAATGGGAATTGTATACGGATTAACCGGAACTACTAACATTTACGATTCTATTGTTGCAATGTCACAGCTGAATACAGATTTGATTCCATTTGCCTTGCTTGCAGTAGGGCTATTTATTGCGGGCTTTGGATTCAAAATGGGTCTAGTTCCATTTCACATGTGGTTGCCTGATACATATTCTGGAGCTCCAACAACCGTTGCTACTCTGCTTGCAGCTGGAACAAAAAAAGCTGGATTCGCAGCTGCCATTAGGGTTATAGTTATTGGCTTGATAGCCCTTAATGTCCACTGGACATTTACCCTTGCAATAATAGCCATTTTTACCATGACACTAGGTAATCTTGGGGCCCTGACTCAGAAAAGTATTCCAAGAATCCTTGCGTATTCCAGTATTGCTCAGGCTGGATATATCTTGATAGGACTTGCAGTGGCTCCATATTCCAATTATGGTTTAGATGCCTCCTTGTTACAAATAATGAATCATGCAGTGATGAAATCTGCTGCGTTTATTGCTGCCGCAGGTGTTATTATTACCATAGCAGGATATACACTAGAAAAGTATAAAGGATTGGGATTTAGGATGCCTATCACTGCCTTGGTGCTTACGATTTCGTTACTTGCGCTTGCTGGAGTACCTCCACTAAACGGTTTTTGGGGTAAGTATTTGATATTTGGGGCAGCCATAGATAGTGGCCAGCTGGTATGGTGGGGACCGTATCTTGCAATAGCTGGTGTTCTAAATAGTGCACTATCTCTGGGTTATTACGCTTGGATTATAAGGAAAATGTACATGGAAGAAGGTGAAAATAGAGTCAGACAGAAGGAACCAAAGTCAATAGTTGCTGTATTGCTATTTGCATTAGGGTTTATGATAATATTTGGTATCTGGTACGGACCATTGCTTGACCTAGCATCAATGGCTGTGCCTAATGATTTGACGCATTTGATTAGTGCCAAATAGTATACAACTA
>JACDCB010000116.1 GCA_013694585.1 Candidatus Nitrosopumilus sp.
GATATCCCAAGATCCATCATCTCCAAAACTAATTTTGACATGCGCATTACTGAAGATTTATCGCACAATTCTAATGGCCCTAGAATTTCCAATACTGTAATAATATCATAAGCATATCTGCCGAATCTTGAAAAAACGTAAGATAACTCCATGCAAGATTTTATGTATCTCAAGTCTGTTGCCACAGGCTGGAATCGAGCGATCAGTTCTATACATAATTCTGATACCTCATCTTGAAGAAACCTTAATTTTGCAGACGACTCAAATATTTGTTTTTTTGTGGAGGCATCATCATCTATATAGGATGTAATAGCGTTGGATGCCGTGCCTTCAGCTAAACTGGCCATGTCAAAAAGAATGCTGCTAACCTTAGTTAGCCCCAAATCAAGTAATCGTACCAATTTGATTAAAATGTTAAAAACTTAATAAATAAGCCTATCCGAATTTGCCGGAAATATATCTTTCAGTTAACTCTTTTTTTGGATATTTAAATATTTGATCGGTTGGACCGAATTCGATTAACTCTCCTAAATACATAAATGCAGTATAATCCGAAACTCTGGCCGCTTGTTGCATATTATGAGTTACAATTATCACAGTCAAATTCTTCTTAAGATCATTCATCAACTCTTCAATTTTTGAAGATGCAATTGGATCTAACGAAGAAGTAGGTTCATCCATCAAGAGAATTTCAGGTTGCATTGCAAGAGCTCTTGCAATGCAAAGTCTTTGTTGTTGTCCACCGGACAAACTTATTCCGGGTTTGTCAAGATCATTTTTTACTTCTTCCCATAATGCAGCTCCATGTAAACTATCGTGAACTATTTCCTTTATCAGATTTTTATCCTTAATACCGTTGAGTTTCAAACCAGCTGCTACATTGTCAAATATACTCATAGTAGGAAATGGATTTGGTTTTTGAAAGACCATCCCCATTCGTCGCTTTATAAGGACAGGGTCTGTTTGTTTGTCATAGATATTTATATCGTCTAAAATAATTTTGCCGTCAGCATTAGCACTTGGAGTTAAATCATGCATCCTATTAATGCATCTTAACAGTGTTGTTTTACCACATCCAGACGGACCAATTAATGCGGTGACACAGTTTTCCTTAACATCAAGATTGATATCCTTTAGGGCTAGTTTACCACTAAACCAGGCTTTCAAAGATTGGATTGATAGTTTAGGATTCTCTATTTTGAGTTCTGAATCAAAATTGCGCTCAGGCTTAGATTTGATAGAGGGCAAAACATCACCTTCAGTATTAGTATTAGTATTAGTAACTTCAGTTTCAGCCTTGGTTTTAGGATGAGGTGAAATATCATCAATTTTATCTTTAATAGAAGACTTTAACGAGTTATTTAAATTGTCCACGAGATATTTTTATAACCCAAAAATTCATAATATTCCTTTTCTATACGAAATATATAGTATTATATAGATAATGTAGATAAATAAAGTATCAAGTAACCGATTTAAATGTGATGCTCCTTTTTTGGGCAAACATTCTCAGGGCAATGCTTAATGACAATACGAGCAATATGAGCAACAGTGCAGCACCCCAACCCTGTTCATGAGCTGCTGGATATGGCTGCGAAGCCAATCTCCAGATTCTCAAAGGCAAAGCATCAACAGGGGAATTAAAGGCGCTGAAAAATAGACTTGTACCTAAAATAGTCATTATTAGTGGTGCGGTTTCACCAGCGATTCTAGATATGGCAAGTACGATGCCTGTTGTTATACCACTTTTAGAGCCCATTATCACAATATGCCATACCACCTTCCACTTTGGAAGACCTAGACCATAAGCTGCCTCTCTTAGAGTGTTTGGAACTAGTTTTAATGTCTCTTCAGAAACCCTTGCAATAATGGGAATCATTATTATAGATAAAACAAAGGCCCCGGCCAGGATTGAAAAGGAGCCCAGGGTTAGTACAATTGTGATATATCCTGCAATTCCTATCACAATCGAAGGAATACCAGTCAATACATCATTAAAAAGTCTAAGGAAATAGGCAAACAGTCTGCTAGAACTAGAATATTCGGAGAGGAACACCCCTGCTAAAACTCCTACAGGAGCTCCAATTAAAGTAGCAAATCCTACAACCAACAAGGTTCCTTGAATGGCTGGACCTATACCCCCATCTCCTGAACCTAACGAACCCGGAGGTTTGAATAGAAAATCAAAGCTCAGAGCGCCAACGCCATTCTTAAACACTTCAATCAAAATAGAGCACAAAGGTATAATCGCAATTATTACAAAAACAAATAGCAAAACGGTCATAAAATTATTAAAAGCCTTTCTTTTTGGAGCATTTTTCGTAATATGTTCTTGAATTATTGATTTGTGGTCTTTATTTTTATTTTTATTATCTTTGATCATATTATTCCCTCAAGTTAGAATAGGATTTGGAAACCTTTGAAATTATATAGATAGCAACAACATTTATAAAAATAGTAATTACAAAAAGGACCAATCCTAAACCAATTAATGCTGAAAGATGGAGATCGTTTGATGCTTCATTAAATTCATTTGCAATAATACTAGAAAGAGTTTGACTTTGAGAAAACAAAGATGTCGGAATAGCAGCCAAACCAATTGCATTTCCTATAATCAGTGTCACTAACATGGTTTCTCCAATCGCTCTCCCCAATCCCAAAAAGGATGCTCCCATCAAACCAGTTTTTGCAGAGGGCAGAATAGCAGTTCTGACCATTTCCCATCGTGTTGCACCCAGTGCGTACGCAGCTTCTTTCTGTGAATGAGGAATAGCCTTAATGACTTCCCTCGATACGGCTGAAATGATAGGAATAATCATTATCGCAAGGACTATTCCTGCCGTAAAAACATCCAAACCAAATGGAGCTCTTGCAAAAAGAGAAAAATCTCCTAATGTATTATGAAGAGGATCCTCTATGTAGTCTCTAATCCAGAATCTGAATACAAATAATGCCCACAGACCATAAATGATACTCGGGACAGCTGCTAAGAGCTCAACTATAAATGATAAAACGGTTCCAAGTTTTTTTGGAATCATTTCTGTAATAAATATGGCTATTCCTACACTAATAGGAACCGCAATAGCCATTGCAATTGCTGAGCTAACAAGTGTTCCTATTATGTAAGGCAAGGCTCCAAAGGACTCTCGCCCCTCAACAGCATTCCAATCAGTTCCAATTACAAAGTTAATGCCTTCTTTAAGAAAAATAGGTATAGAGCCCTCAGCTAAGGCAAAAAATACAAGTGCAACCATCAACAGGGTATAAAGAGATGCCCCAATTACCAAAGCTTTGAAAAAATTATCTCCAAAAATCGATTTTCTGGATTGTAGAGCTAGTTTCTGTACCAACTCGGCATGAGTATTTTTAGAATCTTTTAGAGGCAAAGTATATCAAACAAGTAAAACTATTTAATAATATATTTTACATATATAATCAATATAGAACATATAATCTATATAGAAAAAATAAAAAATTAGTTGGTGAGTATTGGGTTTCCATTAAAAGTCAGTGATCTCAATGTCTCTTCATTGATATCAACGACAGATTGAGGTAATGGAACATATCCCAATGGTTCTGCGAATTGCTGTCCATCAGTTACAGCCCAATCTATGAAATCAACTATTGCTTTTGCTTTTGCTTCATCTATGGATGGGTTTGTACTCAACTCTTGATAGAGCAAAAGATAAGAGAAACTAGAGATTGGATATGAATCAGCGCCTGGGGGATCTGTTATTGTTACATTGGTCCATGATTGTGAACCTGCAGGCAATGTTGTTGCTGCTGAACTTACTGCGGCCATTGTTGAATTAAATGATGGTGTTATGAAGTTACCCTCTTTGTTTTGTACTGATGCAAAATTCGTCCCTGTTGTTAAAGCATATGCTAATTCTATATACCCTATAGTGTATGGTGTTCCTTTAATCGATGCGGATACTCCTTCATTTCCGGGTGCGCCAATACCAACTGGCCACTGTACTGACTTACCCTTACCAACTACTTGCTCCCATTCAGGACTAATTTTTGATAAGTAATCTGTAAATACAAAAGTTGTACCAGAACCATCAGAACGGTGGACGGTAATTATATCTTCTGACGGTAAAGCAACGTCGGGATTTAGTTCTTTGATTTTTGGATCATCCCATTTAGCAATTTTTCCTAGAAATATATCAGCTATAACTGGTCCTGTTAGCTGTAGAGGTGTTGTTACTTCTGGAAGATTATATGCAAGCACATCGGAACCTATTGTTTCTGGAATATGAACAGCGTTTCCTGCTTGTTGAAATTCGGTTTCAGTTAGGGGGGCATCAGTTGCACCAAAATCAACTGTTTTTTCTAGAAATTGTTTAACTCCACCACCACTACCAATGGAGGCATAATTAAGACTTACATCAGGATTTACGGTTTGATATTCCACTCTCCAAGTATCTATTAAAGGAAATGGAAAGGTTGCTCCGGCTCCATTAATAGTAACTTGCTGTGCATTTACTGAATTCACATAAACTGGAACTAATAGCGATACGGCTAAAAGTGATATACCTAATATCCTATAGTTAGTTAAATTAGTCATCAGATTTATATAATTATATAATTATTAATCAATTGTCTATATTATATTCATACACTA
>JACDCB010000120.1 GCA_013694585.1 Candidatus Nitrosopumilus sp.
CTTATCATATCAAGATACCCGGTGATGACATTAATCAATGGTAACTGATCAAATGATTTCTCGTATTCTGCTTGCTTGTTAATTATCATTATTGAAGTAACTTCTTCCTTCTTTGGGGCCAACGGTATTGAAGGCGCACGAGAAATGTCCAAAAATACGGGTTCCCCATAATCTTGATGACTTTCGATAATACTTTGGATCAAATGTATTTGTTTTTCAAAATCAATAGTCCTATCAGGAAGGCGTCGGGATTGTTTACTGTCGCGCTCATTTTCAAATCTCTGATTGGACAATGAAAAGTATTCATAGATGCATTTAAGCAAATTTCGGCTTTTGTAATCTCTTGCAAGCTTTACTGCAAAAGTATCCATAGGTCTGGACTTTGATGCTTGAAAATTGCACAATAATTCAAGGACCATCTCATCATGTAAGTTAAGGAAATCCTCTAGTGAATCAAAATCAGTCAAGTGCAGTGACTGATTGAGATGTTTCATAGAATGTAGTATCATGACTTCGCCGGATCTAACTGTCTTGTGAAAATATACTGACTTGAACATTTGATATCTTGAGATTAGCATTGACTCATATGAATACAAAGCAGATTTGTTTATTCCCAAAACTTTTGAAGACGCAACCTCAAGAGAATTAATAATTCTAAAATAATCTACTTTTCCATATTCAGTACCTGAAAAATAACTGTCACGCGGCAGGTAATCCATCAAATCGACCGATAATCCACCAGAAATAACTTCATTTAAGTATCCTGAATTATGTTTTCCAAAACTTAGGGAAGATACAGTAGCAGGACTATACCCATTTCGTTTTATTATATCGGATATTTTGGTTTCCAAGATAATCCTCTCGCCGAGGTTCTCGTGAGAATAGTTTTTAGAATCTTTCATAATCTCCTCAAATAAATGAGAAAACGGACCGTGTCCGACATCATGTAAAAGGGCGGCCAACCTTAGGTGTTGAATCAAATCGATATCGGTAAAGTATCCCTTATCAAATAATGTTTGACCTGCCATCCCAGCTAAAAACATAGAGCCAAGTGAATGCTCAAATCTGGAATGAAGTGCTCCAGGATAAACAAGGTGGGCACCAGCTAACTGACGAATTCTCCTGAGCCTTTGAAAAATATAGGTATCTATTATTTCTTTTTCAACAGTTGTAAATTTTATGTTCTTATGGATTGGATCAGTAATTTCCCCTACATATTTTAGCGCCACTATTCTTCTCCACTCTCCTAGTCCATATTTTGAAACGCTATTGTTCTCCTATGATGTCAAGAATTGATTTAAAAATAATATCTTTAGAATTTTCCGAATGTAGAACATTCCAATTGTATACTTTGGCAAGTTCAAGATAATTAATCCTTACTTTTTCTAAGAACTCTCTACTTTTCTCAAATTCATCTAGAACAAAATTATTCGCAATACTTCGTAAATATGAAACGCGAGGACTTACATCTAGTATTATGGTAACATCTTCTTTGGGCATGCCCCTGTCTAGAGTAGACAACCATTCAAAGTCTAATCCATTGGCAAGGCCATATACTAGATTGGATTGATAGTATCTGTTTAAGATTATCGTTTTTCCTGAATTTATGGCTTCTAAAATATGGTCTTTTTTCTCCCATCTATTTGCTGAAAGAAGCATATGCTTGGTTTCAGGGTTGTATTGGACTTTGCCATCTAAGAAAGATCGTATTTCTTCTCCTATTTTGGTAGAGTAATCTGGAAAGCTAAACAGTTCTGTTTGACCAGGATACTTATAATTGAGATAATCATGTAATAATCTAGCTTGAGTTGTTTTGCCTGATTTGTCAAGGCCTTCGAGCACAATGATATTTCCCACCTGTCCCATGTGTTCCATGGTTACACTTTTTCCCTTACTGACTTAAGCATATATGATAGGGGAAAAGTTTTAATTTATAAATCCTTTAGATTTAACTACAGCATTGAAATTTGGATTTATCAAACCTGTCCTCATTCTAGCGAGTATATATATCTTAATATACTTTGCATTTGCTTCTGGAATAATTAATGCTATAATAGAAGGCCAAAATTACAATCAGGCTGTTTTTCTACCCTCTAGAGCCGTACAGAATAACTATGAGACAATGATAGGCATTACTTTATTGGTATTTGGCTTTGTTGGCGCCCTGATAGCGGTCAAGGCATTAAACGTAGAAAAACTATACGAAAAATATGCATTGTTGGGCTCAGGCTTCATGATAATGATGGTATCTTTAATTTTCATGTACAAGATAATGGAATTAAAGGCGTAAGGAATTCCCGTGTGAATCCTATCAGGGTTTCTTAATTATTTTCCGAGTATGTGGAAAATTAGGAAAACCAGCCATGGTTGTGTTATAGGGACCAGTGGTTTTCTTTAAAATGGTCATAAACAAATCATCCTTATCTTGAAAATATTCCAGTAAAGATACTACATTTGATATCCTTCTGAAATGATTATTTTCTTGGTAGGGAAATGCTTCTTCTGAAATCGTTTCAAACATCAATCGGTCGATACTACTTTGTGACTGATATGAGGTGACTACTACAGGTATTTCCTTATTGGCGTGACACTGAAATAATATTTTTATTAAATTCAAGCTCTTGTATCCAGCGTGTTTTCCAGTTGTACGATTCAATTTGGCGTCGCGTTTGAAGTTCTCCACATTTTTGTCATTATTGGAAACCTCATTATTCCCATAAAAGTTAAAGTAATCTAACAATCCATTCAATGAATCTATTACAATGAGTGAATTGCATTTGTCATATTCAATAAACTTGTCGACCATCGCACTATGGGTAATTCGATATGGCAGAAAAATCTCAAGATTAGTATGAGGATCACAATTTGAACATAAAACTTGATTATTCATGAGTGAGGACAATTGAGTGTCAAAATCCATCATCAAAATATTCCAACCTCTAAATTCAGTGATTAATTTCTCAATTAAGGTTATTTTAGCATTAATATCGTAGTAGTACATTAAATTTATCCCACTTGAGATTATAGGATATAGAAATGATGATAATATTTCAGCTCACCTTAAATAATAATGCCTAATCTGATATATATTGAGTAACCAAGGAAATATGACTACTTTGGATAGAGAAATGTTAGACAGTATCAGCTCAGATTTTTATATAACCAAGAAGAGAATCTATTTGAATAATGGTTCGATTAGCCCTCTTCCCATTTCATCCATCAAATCGATGACGGATTTTAATATACGATATTCTGAAGTGGGACCAGATTCTAAAGAGTTTACAGATTACTTGGATGAGCTTAAATTGGAAACTCGAAAACGGATTGCAGATCTCATAAATGGGCACGAGGATGAGATTATTTTCACCCAAAGTACTACAGAAGGAATCAACATGGTTGCTAATGGACTGTCGTGGAAGGTTGATGATAGGTTGTTAATTAGGAATTCCTTAAACGAGCACTTTTCAAATTATTTGCCCTGGATAAGACTCTCTACAGACAAGAACCTACAGGTCAGAAATTTTCCAGAAGAAAAGATCGAGAGTTATGGAAATTCACTGATAGAAAATTTTACCAGTATTTATGAGAAAAGTACTTTCAAATTGGTTTCTACAAGTCATGTCATCTATAATGACGGGTCAATCACTCCTGTTGAAAAAATTGGAAACATTATAAAAAAAAATAACAAAGATACTCTGTATTCCATTGATGGCGCTCAAAGTGTGGGTGCCATGATAACCGACGTAAAGAAAATCAAATGCGATTTTCTGACTTTTCCTAGTTTTAAGTGGCTGTGCGGGCCTTTAGGGGTTGGAATACTCTATGTCAAAAAGCAAGTGATGGAAGATTTGAATCCTGTGTCTATTGGATCAGGAACTGCAGAACTCGTATCTGTAAAAAATATAAACTCAAAGGGTGACAGAAGCAAGAAATCAAAGGAATCTACTAAATACCATAAATATCCAGAAAAGTATCACGCGACCTTTAGGAACTTCCCCGGGTTGGCAGGACTCGAAGCATCACTGCGATATCTGCTAAGGGTAGGAATACAAAATATTTTTCAACGAAACAAATATCTCGCTTCAATATTGAGGCAGGAATTGATGAAAATAAACGATTTAAGATTGCATGAAGCAACCACGGAAGAATTTAGATCATCGCTTGTTTCCTTTTCTTTTAAAAAACAAAATAACAACAGAATTCAAAAATTAAATGCCAGATTACAAAAAGAAGGCGTGATTTTAGCGGAAAGAGAAATAGGTGCAAGAAAAATCTTGAGAGCATCCCCACATTTTTACAATTCCGAGGATGAAATGGTAAGGACAGCTAACTCAATAAAATCATTAATACAAGTTTTAGGTTAGGACAAAGAAGACGGCAAAGACGACTACTGCTACTACCACTATTACTTGAGATCATATCCCCTTTTTTCTGTAATCTAATTTAAATAATTGTTTGGAATGCACTACTAAAGGAATAGAAATCATTTGAGTAAAAGAAAGTCAACAGCCAATTCAGCAAGAGATGATGGGGAGAAAGACGCAGACTATTATCTAAAAGGCCATTATGATAATGTATTATTGGTTCGTGACAATGTTTTGAAAAGAGATATTGAAGTTACTATAAGAGGTGGCGCATTATTCTGTGATTATCACGAGACCCAAGATCATCATTGCCCACACATTGAATTTGCTTATTCATTGGATGAAATAATCAAGTTAAAGAAAGGTGGGAAAGTAAGATAGAGTCCTAAATGTTCTCTAGAAAGTTCAATAGTACTTTTGTATTCTAAATTTGTAACAATAATACTTTGAAATTAAAATCCTTATAAATTCCTATTTTCATTATAGAAACGTTTGATTCTAAATCTGATTATCGTACTTTTTTATCTTTGTAAGGTTGATAAATTAAATTTACAGACATTTTCATGTACCTAGACAATCAAAAGAGATCTGAAAATTTAGATAATTGTTACCCTTGAATAGTCTTAGATTTTGGAGGATCGGTTGTATGCAGGTACTTCTTTTGAATCATATTGCTATCCCTGATAAAGATATATAGAAAGCAATATTCAAGTCAACGTGACTGCCCTTCAATTACTAGTGATGCCATGTTTAAAGGGGTACGATTTTTGCCGCACGGTTTACCTAAATTCCCGTAGGAGGGACGAGGATGTTAACTAGTTAGCCTCCTCCTATATCTAGGTCTAATAATTCTGCTTCTACTTGATGATGATGATCTAGCAGTTGTTTCTTGTCAATCTTTTCTAAAATAATTTTCTTACTCTCAATCTCACAATACATTGAAAAAACATCTC
>JACDCB010000137.1 GCA_013694585.1 Candidatus Nitrosopumilus sp.
ACTTCTGGTTGAAAGTCCAAGAAAATACCAATATAATCCATAGCCAATATCTGATGAAGGTGTTCTGTTTCTTTTATTGAACATATCAGAAATGGAACATCTATTAGTTCATTAATTCAAAGCCAACCCTAATTAACTATTTATATATGATTTTTTGCATAGTATAATTATATATTTGGGTAATTATGACTAGTTTTGTGTCTCTAATAACACATCCATTCTTTTGAGAGAAGGTTAAACAGTCAAGTCAGGCAATTTTCCGTATATTAGATTATAGAACATTTAAGTTTAAAAGGAAAAACAAGTCTGATCAAAAAAAATATGTCAAATTCGTTCCTATATGTCTCCGGAGGCACTGATATCTTGGGGCCAGTATTCGACGATGATCTACAACTAGAGATAGATCCTATTGAATGGGCGCTTGGATATGCTATATTTAAAATCTATGAACTAACTAAAAGCTCAAGTATTATGACAAGATTATTAATATCGTGACGACAGAAATCGACCAATTTTTTCGTAATATCAAGTGCGATCACTGTAATAAAATTATAGAAAAAAAAGTAAAGTATTACTTTGATCAACCTAATGTCGTTTTGCTATCAGTCGATGTATGTAAGGACTGTAGTTACCGCATAAGTTTGAAATAATTCTGGATGAACCTTCACATAAAGCAATAAGGATAAACTTTACAGGCATATGCATTCTCTGGTTTGTCAGGGATTTTAAAACATATCTTGTATTCTTGCTCACCCTATCACTCCTTTCATCCATTTAATCTATTTCTTGGCCAAAACTGACTTATCGATAGATTGGGATTCTAACTCTTACTCTAACTACAGTGAATTATACAAATGAAAACGCTCCTAAATCTGATCCGATTTAGTGTCACTCTCGATTGGGATAAATAAGGACCCGATCACCGCTGTACCAGAAACTTGTTATTTATTTCCACACAATTATTCGATAACTAAAATATTAGTTCTAAATAAGGAGTATGGCTATTCTTGTGGAGACCTGAAGTTGAGACGAAAATATTAATCAAGTCAGACCATCTACTATAAGTATAGCAAGTTGGAACGAGATATAGACCCCCCAAAACCTAACCAGAAAAAGACAAAAATAGAATGTATTAGATGTGGTTCGATAATGGGGGAAATCACAGTATGTCATCTAAAATGCCTAAACTGCGGAGCAGAGTTGACTTGCTCTGATAAAGGGAATTTCTGGTAAATACCACTTAGCATGATTGAATTTCCGGGTGAAACGAATACTGAAATTAACATAGCTGAATCTTTCGTCCGATTTAGCCCTTATCCTCGAGTGTTTTTTTGAGGTTGCGATTAATCACTTTCTCAATGTCATTTCTATTCGTACAATCATAATCGCATTCCGTAATTGTTTCCACATACGTATTACCCACCCAGCGACCCACCCCGCGACCCCCCCACTCACTACCTTAATTATAGATGCTGAAATCCATATATGTAAACCAGTTAGAATAAATTCTAGATTTCTTAACAGTGAATGTGAATAGACAAAATCTTTACTATTCAAATGAAAAAAAAGTTAATCCTTATTATTTTGACGGTGACGTGATAATTAGAGAAATTTACAACGAATCTAATAGTAATGATCAGGAAGTTTATTTTGTAGAATTTGCTAGAGGGGCATTGACTACTATTCATTTCCATGAAACGGAGCAATTTTTAGTTCCTTTGTACGGGAATGGCGTGATAGGTGAAATCGATAATAACAAATCTAATTCTTTGGTGGACTTCACATTTGAGAATCTGATCATAAAATCGCTTAATGTTGGAGAAATTGTTTCCATTAAACCAAACATTCTACATTTTCATGGAGCATCTCCCGGTCAAAATTTTTCACATGTGGCATTTAGAAAGATGTTTGAAGCTAAACCAGGTTCTGAAAAGAATGAATCAGTTCATACACGAACAATATGGGGATATGAGATGATTGCTAAAACACTCGGCTCTGAAGATCAATCTCAAATATTAAATGAATTGAATAAAGTTTCCGAAAAAATTCGAGGTGCCGTTTCTACATGGGCGAAGGGCAAAAAGCTCAACCCATAGGATATTAGGAGAGGGTGATAAACGTATTAAAAATTGTGATGGTTAGTTACTTTGGTTTTCGTTAGTAGCTAGACTATTTTCTAGGTTATTTGCTGGATTGCTGATGATTGTATCATTTACGAAAATTGCAGTGTTATTTCCTTCTATTGCTTCAAATTCTTGGATTGTTTCGGTGTTGTTAGGATACATGGTGGTTGTATTTTGTGCAAATGCATTACCAAAACTAAAACTCATTAGTATTGCTGCATAAGTAAAAACTGCCATAGTGATTGTTTTATTTTCCAATGGATAAAAAAGTATTAGTGTATTATAAAAATATATTGAAAATTATTATATTACATTTCAAACCGGATCTGTTACTAACTTAATAAAGACACCACGGTCTTGATTTTTTTATTACTTGGTAAGATTATTGAGCCACCCTAGCTTTCTAAAATAGTATAGCATTATGATTACCGATCCAACTGAAAAACTTAAAGTTATGATTAAAGGTATAAAATCTCCTAAATTGTAGCTATAATTTGTACTTCCTGGGATAATTATATTCATTCCATAAAAGGTTCCGACTACTGTAACGGGAATTGATAATGTAAAAAGGATTGTCAAGAAACTCAATATCTTGTTAGTTTTCTCGCTGCTTAGCATATGATCTGTATCCTTGTATATTTCAATAGTTTCCTTTGACTCATCGAGGGTTTCAAGTACTTTGGAAACATGATCATTGATATCATTAAAATAAGAAATTAGGTCTTCTTCTTCTACATCGGTTGAGAATTTTCTTACATCCCTTGAAATGATTTCCAACATGATCCTTTTTAGAGGACCTACTATTCGACGAAGAGTTGTTATTTCTCGCCTCAACATGGATATTTCTTTAGCGACAGCTACTTTGTCATCAAAGACTGCATCCTCAATATCATCTAGGTTGCCGATAACTTTCATCAATATATGCAGTAAATCATCCACCAGGGCGTCTAATATCGAATGCAAAAGGTATCCTGGGGAATTTCCCATTATGTTTTGTTTATTCTTTCCACCATCCATCTTACAAGCCTGAAATAGCTCAGAAAGTGGTTTCAAGACTCCATGATGAATGGATATTAAGAAATCTTTTCCAATGAATAGCGAGAGTTGGCTAAATCGAGGGGAAGACTTTTCCTTCTGGGTCGTCGGAAATTGTAATATTATAAAAACATGATCGTCGTACCTATCAATCTTTGGCAATTGATTTTTGGACAAACAATCTTCAATGTTTAATTCATGGAGTGAAAATTTTTTTGAGACAAGGTCCATTTTTTCCCTGGTTGGCTGTTCGACGTATACCCATTCCAATCCTCTACTTACTAGTGACTCCAACCCGTGATATCGATTAGATAATGTCATCCTACATAACCCTTGTTAGCGTATTTTAATTTCAATAACTCCTTACTAATTAATCTATTATGTACCGAATCTATACAAATTAATATACATACTACTTTTTAAATGGAAAATCCTTCAAGTTAATGGACTTACATCTATGGCAATTCGGTGATTCCGCTGTGGAGAGATAATTAACATAATAGCAATTTGCGCATTGCTTTCGTTCAAACCTTGATTTTAACATGACTGCTCTAGTATCTTTCTTTACGATTAAAACATTCCTATCGTGGAGATCAGATATAACGCTACTAAATAATTCGGTTATTTCTTTCATGTTCCAGTTTCTATATTTAAGGTAGTTTTCTTTCATGAAACTGCAGATTTCGTCATTATCAAACATACTCTTAAATTCTCCATCATTCCTATTGTTTATTCGAAAGAAATAATCTCGCAGATACCATTCAAATTCAAATGATAGAATTTCAGTATTCACGTTCTTTTTTTAATAAATACTATTATTTTTTAATTCTTTCGGTTTAATGCTACAAAGTAATCAATAGACCTATTGAATTTTCAATTGATCGATGGAAGGGTTTATACCGTAAGGGCTAATCTGCAAACTGCATGGAAATTAACTTCTTTAACCTTGGAAGATTGTAACCCATTTGAGCAGAAATAGGGATGATTTGATCCATGTTTTCATTTACATTTAGCTCTTTCATCTTGTCCTTGATTTCATTGTTTTTTACCATGTCTATTTTGTTTAATACTAATATACACTTTTGAAATGGAATCTGCAGTTTTGATAAAATTTCAAGGGAACTTCTCAATTTTTTCCTTATAATGGGAACATCATCACTAAAATCGATTATCAATAAAATCACGTTAGCGTAATTCAGTTCAGATAGAGTAGACTTGAATGCTTCGATCATGTATGGCGGTAACTTACTAATGAACCCAATCGTATCAGATAACAGGACCTTCCTCCCTTCAATCTGCGAAGCACGAGTAAAGGTCGTCAATGTTGTAAACAGTTTTGTACTAGTCTCCTTATTCTCGTTCGTTAATAAGTTAAACAAGGAAGTTTTGCCTGCCGAAGTATAGCCTGTCAACGATATCAATGGAGTGTTACCTGAGAGTCTTTGGATCCTGTGTAGAGCTCTTTTTCTCTCTTCTGCTTGTAGTTTTTTCTTCAATACCGCGGTTCTTTTCTTTATATCCAAAATGTGCACGTCTGCATCATATTTACCTAGCCCATAAAATCCGGGCTGTTCGCCTAGCTTTGCAAGTCTTGCCTTCGCTTTTACTCTTACGATATCATATTTTAGTTGTGCTAACTTTACTTGAATCTTTGATTCATTTGTTACCGCTCTATTTAGAAAAATTTCTAAAATCAATTTTTCTCTGTCCACAATGTCTATCCTGCACAATCTTGCAAGATTGTATTGTTGACTTGGTTTTAGAATTTCATCAAATATGATTACGTCAGGTTTTAAGACTGCAACTCTTTCTTTAATGTCTTCTGCCTTTCCCTTTCCGACACCAAATCTTGAACGGGTGATATTTTTCTGGCTGATCACCTCTACGATAGTATACCCGATTGATTCAGCAAGGCTTTTCGCCTCGGATAGGGCAAATTGGTTTGGATATGTGATTAATATCGCTTTCCTATCCTCTGAATACATTAATTTTAAATTTTCTATTCTAAATATCCAATTTAAACCATCAGCTCAGTCGAATATCACTTTGAAGTTTTGATAAAAAATATTTGGTAAAGTTAAATAATTTGTTTTAAATATTGTATATTGTTTGCAACTAGCATTAAGGAGAGTTGACGGCTACATAATACGAAGGTGTGCTCACGAGGATTTAAATTCAGTAATCAGCATTAATTTAAAAACTCTTCCAGAACATTATACCGAGTATTTTTTTGAGTCTCTTCTACGCGAAATCCCAGAAGCATTCATCATAGCGGAAATAGACAATGTGGTAGTAGGCTATCTAATGTGCAAATTAGAGTTTGGCTTCTCGAATTTTAGGAAACTCGGTTTCGTGAAAAAGGGACACGTTGTATCTATAGCATTGTTGCAAGAACATAGAGGAAAGAATATCGGTGAAGCATTGATGATGGAGGGAATAAATGGGATATCAACAAGAAAGGGCGACGAGATATATTTAGAAGTTCGTACTAGTAACGGTCCTGCTATTTCTTTATATCAAAAACTCGGATTTCAAATCAAATCCGTACTAAAATCCTATTATAGAGACGGGGAAGATGCCAACCTTATGGCTCTAGAGATATCGTGAAGTAAACAAAGTAATTACCTCAGTACCAAAATATGAATTAAATATATGATATTTTACACTATTAGTATGAATATCTTTGAACCCTCAACGTTTTTGGCCATTTTCCCATATGTTTTCATCTCCTCTTTCCCCATCTTTGGAATGGTATTGGTTACATATTGGTTGGTAAAGGATAAGAGATCAAAAATCAGAAAAAAGTGATTTAGTAGAACCTGTTGATTATTATTTCTTTTCTCCAAAATAATACCGTTAATTGGCAAATAAATTTTAAACCTTTTTTCATTCTCTACATTGCATGTAATCTATGAATTTATGATTTTATATATGATAATGGGTGGGTGTTATATTCCTCATAAGGCCACATATCATAGAACGATAATTCTGCATTATTATGAACATATTATGCCTAAATCGGGATATCAACATCTTGTAAAGTAGAAGGAGGTAGGGGGAGGGAAATGATCAAAATCCCTATTTTCAAAGTTTGTTGGTTGGAGCTGATAACCCAAATCAAAGACATCTGACAGAGACTTCCTTTGATGGATAAGAAACGATTATTATTTGACTAATGAGTACATTTTTTTTTATCCTGTGTTTAATTTAACCAGACATTTAGATTCATTGAAATCGGTTTGTTGATAAAGGGAAGAGAAAAGGCTAAAACAAAGTATCGGGACAAGTGTCAAATCTTATACTTGATTGTAAAGAGTTGTATAGGCAAATATCAAACCAAAAATAAACTTAGTTATTACAGTTCATATAAAAGATTGAATGAGTATCTGGTAGACTTGATACGTTTGGATTTATTATTGTTTGATGAAAAAAAACAAAGATTCATAGCAACTCCTAAAGGAAATGACTTTGTTAGAAAATACGATAATATCATAGAGTTTATCCCATCTTTTAAAAGAGATTATGAAATCTAGTTAGTATTATTGTAGGCATTGTAGTCAACTTCGTTAATACCTCTTTTAACTCGATCCATATTTCTATATAACAATTCATTATCTTCTCTTCCTTTGGTCACGCAGCGGTATAAATAATCAATTTTCAAATGTCAATTTAATGGAATTATTATCTTTTGTTGCCAGTTTATTTTAAGATTTAAAAGTCTTAAATTTTTTATTCGAATAGATGGTGGTATTTCCAACTGTAGTTTCCATCGGGTTCTTTTGACTGACCAGTCAGTAATATTTATATGATGTAGTCTGGTAGTTAGGTGTATGGAACCAAAACTTGATCCATCCACCTATGCTTTTAAATTTTCCATGATTATTTTGATATTTGCATCAATTGGTTCCTTAATGCAGATAGGTGCTGGTAATTGGGATGTTACTATACATTTATTGATTATCCCTGACTCGTTTTTTACACCTTCTCATACTTTGCTTTATGCTGGGGTAGGCATTTTGTCTCTTTCTGCTATCATTGGGGGCGCCCTAATGATAAAATATATTGAATTAAAGGAGAGCGGTTTGACTATATCATTCAAATTACTTATTATAGGATCTGTGCTATCCATTATATCCGGCCCAAGTGATTTTATTTGGCACGAAACATTTGGAGTAGATGGATTTCTCAGTCCAACACATCTGATGTTAATTACAGGAATGCTAATCAATACTTCTGCTGTCGCAATGGGACTCGTCCGATTAAATTCTTTTGTTAAATCAGGTACCTTGTACCAAGTGGGGAGGATATTCTTTGTTCCTGCCCTTGTAGCATTATGGCTAAATTTGATATCCTATGTTTACATTTTTGCTTTGCCAATTTCTAATGGCGAATTGTTTAACTTTAATCTGAACCCAATAGCGGAATCATTAATAGCGTTGGTATTCTTGCCCTTGATTAATTCAGGATTGTTCCTGTTTGTTTTAAAGAAAACACACACCTTCGGGATCGCTAGCGCTATAGCAGCAGGAGTCATCTTATTAACAGCGGTTACCAATATACTGCCATCCGAAGCCCTTTCGAATTTACTCCCTTTTTACCTTTTAGCGATTGTTCCATTCGTCCTAGTTGACTTGCTGATTTATGACAAGTTACCATTGGGTAATAAATTAAGTAGCAATAAACTCAAAGTCGTAATATCTGGGGGTATTTCTGGTTCTCTTTTTTATATTATAGGATATCCCCTTCTTCCTTTGACGCTTTCTAATTACCTGATACCTGTGGATTTGGAACAGATCGGTTTTGTCACAATTGTTGACATAGTTCCAATTTTTGTCAATTCTTTACCTGTGGTATTACCCATAACACTTCTTGTAGGTGCTATACTTGGGATTTTATCTGCCCGGATTTATGAAAGAATCGATGGTTTCAAGGAAAAAAATTCAAAATCTGATCAAGTGATTGTTGAGTAATGTGCGCAAAGGTTACTTTACAACACAAATTAGAAATTCGAGATAGGATTATTGCAGCTGCCCTAGTTTCCTTTTCTAAAAAAGGGTTTGATAAAACAAGAATGGATGATATAGCTCTTGAGTCAAATGTGAGCAAGGGCACACTTTATATTTATTTTGAGAGTAAAGAGGATCTTTTTTATGAACTATGTGAAAAGAACTTGGATGACCTAAGAGAACAATTATCTTCATTGCTCGTTACCAATCATAAAGGTAACAATGCAAAGAATGACAAATTAATTTCCGATGCGAATGGATTCTATAATAATTTTAGTCATTTTGAAAAGAGTTATATAATTTTTCTAGAAATCCTGTCGAAATCTACTCGAAATGAAAAATTAAAATCAATACTATATTCTCAACATAAGAACGTTATTGAAGTCATGAAGGAACATATCTTAAACTACATCAAGAATGATGGGACAATAACTCTTCCGGAAGGTAAAGAAATTGATAGCATGGTTATGAGCCTAATTGCAGTTTACAATGGACTGATGATGAACAGGCTGATGGGAGTGGGTGAGGAAGCAAACAAAAAGACATGGGCTGACAGCGTGAGCAGGATTCTTGGGACTACCCCAAAGGTAGAATAAATTGTTCGGCGAAAATCTCCTGTTTGTACTTTACCTATTCAGAATAGTGTCTTTCCACTATACTGAGGCATAGAGAGCATATTTTTTGACCGTTTCCTAAATAGACCCAATATGGAAAACTTCCAATGTAACTATCAAACTAAAAAGGTATGAATTAAATTTGTAAAAAAAAAGAAAATATTTTATGGATTTCAAGAATAAATTCTTGATAATACTACTAGACGAATATTTGAAAATGTTTTAGAATACAATTCCAAGTATTAAATATTGATAAAAATTATAGATATGAATCAATATATTAATTCTAATAGTATAAAAGGAAAAAAAATGCAACATATTGCCAATGGACCTGCAATTTTTCTATTAATTTCTACACTTATTGCGGGGCCAGCCACCTCAAGTTTTATTGTATATGGACAATCCAATGAAACCATTCTCCATCAGAAGACGTAGCTCAAATCCTCACAGACATTAATCCGCCTGAAGAAAATAATGAGAAAGCTGAACCAATGATATCTGAAAATGGTTCATTCAGCTCTGCTTTAGGATTTGATGATAACCAAAATACATCCAGTGAATCAAATCAAGCAGCAACATCAGTAGGTGGAGGATCCTCTAATTCAAAGCCTGATGGTGATTGTTTGTTTGATCCTTCACTACCCAAATGCGTCCCAGATGAGGTTGGTAACTGTCCTGATGGATTTGGTATGAATGAAGACGAGCAGTGTTTTCCTTTGCATGATAAATGTCTTGAGGGATATCATAGTCATGAAGACTATGAAAGTGGAAGATGTATTCCCAATGCTGTCCCTTGTGACTCTGGGTATATCATGAATCCTGAGTATCCATCATGTGATAGCAAAGATCGTGTTTGTCAAAACCATCCTGACTTAGGCGCTTGTAAACAGGACGATGATGGTGGATCAATTAATCTCGCGTACAAATCTGGGTATAATCATGGCTGTTCTGATGCAAAAATATATGACAATACTAAAAGATATATCAACCAGCAAGAAAAGGGGCCAGTTTTCATACAAATGAATTCATGAAAGGATACAACGAAGGATTCGAGTCGTGCTCAATAGGCGTTAACCCCCCGTCACCACCACCACCCTCAACTCCTAAAGGAATATTCAAAGTCATTGTATAAGTTGTAAACAATTCGTCTACTGATCTCTCTGGGGGTATTATAGTTAACATGGATCATAGTCCTCAAAATATTGTCAAGTCAACATGGGCTTTACTTCCCTGGAGGAGGAACAGTATACAAGACATTTACATTCGAATCAAGTGACGTACCCATTGGAACAGAGTTTGATGTAAATATTGATTATGGCGACGATTACAATCAGTTTCAATTTAGTGAAAACAGTCCCGAAAAGAGACCAATATTAATCCAATTCATTATTCAATGAAGAGATTTTTAAATGGCATCACTATTTTTATCCAATCTTCAACTTTCCTGACAGATCACTTCGTAAAGTCGATTGTTCACATATTCGATAACAATTGATTCATCACAGTTTGATAAATTCAATCTATTTAACAATATTTCAAGGTTGCAATCATTATCTATTTGGCTTTTGTCCTTAACTGCAACATACTGATTGCTAAAATCTTTCTTTAATCCATCATAATTTGAATAAAACCATACAAAATTGTCTTTTAACTTTTCAAATTTTACGAAACCATCATCAGTTAATGAAGTCTCAAGACTCATATTTCATAGCTGACAGTTGTACAGTAAATTCTTTCATAAAAATGCTATGTTATTTTTTTATAGTAACCTTTTACTGAATAGTTTAAATAAAATCATTGTACGGTTCAGACTTCCTCTACAAGCCTAAAGTACAGCCGGTTCAACTTGACCCCTATACTCATTTCTTATTTGTTCAAAGAGCTCGTACCACTACTATAAGATCAATGAAATTATGAAATTTAGCAATGTAGAGTAAAAGTACTACGGGGTTTAAATTACTGAAAATCAGCGCCGGAGGGATTTGAACGGGGCTTTAGATGAGGGTTCTATCAATATGATCAAGGCTAATTAATTTACGCTAGCCATTCGATGCATGTTTAGAATAGAAAAAAACAAGAAAATAACGATTAGATGGAATCTAAAGGCGATTAGAATATGACAAGGGTAAAATTCTATAATAATCAACATTTAACCGATATTGAAAAAGACATTAATGAATTCCTTAAAAAAGAAGAGGTGAAACAAATAATTGATATTAAATTTACTGCTCTTAGTAAAGGCGGTACTGATGAATATACTGCTGTGATTATTTATGAAGAAAATATGAGTCCGTGCAAAGAAGACCCTCAAATGTATGAGTAAGTATGAAAATCTTGTGAATCAATATTATCGAGATACTCTAATTCATATTGATATTTCTTTTCTTATTTTGGTTCACTTTTTTTTGTTATGAAACTAATCTATCCATATATATCCGAATTTCAGATTCTTATCTTATCTATATTTCTTATTCCTCCTAATCGCTAAAAGAGTTCATCCTCTATTCCTTGTTATCCTTGATATCTAAAACGATTTTTGTTCGATTCAAATTAACA
>JACDCB010000138.1 GCA_013694585.1 Candidatus Nitrosopumilus sp.
GTCGTCTTCAGAGCTTGATTTTGCGCTGTCGTCTTCAGAGCTTGATTTTGCGCTGTCGTCTTCAGAGCTTGATTTTGCGCTGTCGTCTTCAGAGGCTGTTGCCTTTTCGTCTTCAGAGGCTGTTGCCTTTTCGTCTTCAGAGGCTGATTTCTTCTGAGGAGCTATAGATTTGCTATTGTCGTCTGGACTTGTGGCGCTTTCAACTTCAGATGGTGTATCAGATTGTGCTTGTGGAGATTGAATATCATTGAAAGGAAATACAAGATCGATTCCACCCAATGGATCCGTAGCTGCGGATTCATCTTGAGAACTTGAAGCAGAGTCATCATCGCCTGATGATGAATCATCTTCAGAACTTGAAGTGCTAGAATCACCGAAGGGGAACAATTCATCGAAACTGAAACCGTCCTTGCTATTTCCGAATAGAGTATCAAAATTTAATCCGCGAGAGCCGTCTTCACCTGAGTTTTGTGCTAATACGTTTTGATTAAAGATTGCTTGAGTACCTGTACCTGTTACTACCACTACTAAGAATATTAATAGTAGATTAAATGGTATAATCTTTAGCATTATTGAAGATCCTATCTAATCCCATAAAGCAGTTTGATAACTGATTACTTTATCAATAGTACAACATCATGTTTAATAAAAATAAAAGAAACAAAATTAACCTATTTAATTATATAATATGATTCTGTTAAAACACTCCCAGTATTCTAACATATGCGATCTGGTTTTAGGGATCGGATTTGAATATTCGCAAGTAGGTACAATTTTGATTCATATCATATATATTTGAAAAATATAAGTCTGTTTCTCTTTAAATACTCAAATATTGTTTTGATAATTCCAGGTAATTATTTGATAGCTCTTTTATCCATTCTCGCTCCTTGTCATGTATGTCACGGATTTCCTTCGCGGGCAATCCCCCCCAAAGTTTGCCTGAGGGAATTTTAGTATTTGGCTTAACCACCGATCCTGCAGCAATAATGGACCATTCTCCAAGCTCGCACTCATCCATGACAATAGAACCAATTCCAACCAGCGAGTTATCATCTATTGAACAACCATGAAGTGTCACTGAATGACCAATAGTAACATTGTTCCCAATGATGGTAGGATATTTATTAGTAGTAACATGTACAACACTATTATCTTGTATATTGGTATTAAAACCAACCTTAATGTGAAATACATCCCCTCTAAGAACAGTACCAAACCAAACCGATGTACGAGAGCCTATTTCTACGTCACCAATAATCACAGAATTCGGCGCAATAAAACAATCGGAATTTATTTTTGGAACTTTATTTTTAAAAGGTAATAAGGACACACTCGTGTTAATGATGCAATAGGTTATAAATTATTACTGATTAATCGACACGCATTCTCCAGCTGAAATCAGTATGCCAACGATCTATTTTTGATTTGATACTAGCCTAAATTTGACAATATCGTTTTTATCGTTACGGCCCAAATTTTCTTATTATAATCTTCTGGGATCCCAAGGAGACTTCCTGCGGTAATCCCATCAAACAAGGATACTATTCCGGAGGCAACATAGGCTAGATTCCTATCGGCCTTAATAAACCCCTTATCACTGTGGATCTGCAAGTAGTTTTCAACAACTTTATAGATTTTGAGTCGATGGTTAAACAAGATTTTTTGCAGTTTTGGATTGCGTGTTGATTCTGCTAAAGCCTCAAAAAAGACTTTTGTACTTCCTTCTTTTTGTAATTTTTGAAAGTTTTCATAAAATAACTCTGCATTTGATATCAGATCATCCCTACTTTTAGTAAATAATTGATCAAGTTGAACTTTCAATAGGTCAAGACTATCCTCACAAATAGCATTAAATAAATCTTCTTTATTATCAAAATAATTATACAATGTTCCTTTACTTAAATCGGCCGAAAGAGATATTTCATCCATTCGAGTTCGATCGAACCCATTTTTAGAAAAGCATTTAATCGCTGATTGGATTATTCTACCTCGTATTTCTAGCTTATGCTGAGACGTTACCTTTGGACACATCAATATACACCCATCTCAAGATTTTTGTAAGAATGTCTACATCCTCCAGGGTTTACTACTTCGATACGAGACACATATGATTTGATACTTTTCTTTAATAAAAAATGTATGGCGCACATTACTATAGATTTGGTGTAATTACAAAGAATTTGAAATCCTCTAGTAAAAATTTTTATACAATTAAGCACCAATATTATTCTCATTCTATACCGTAAAAAAGACATCGAAGTGAGTTTTCGGGAATTGAAATTAAGCCTATACACGAACATAATTAAATTAGTTCTGGATATTAATAAATATGTCTGACCGGTCAGTTTACTTTATTAAGGAGTATTTGTAAGATAAATCATGATTCCATTAAGTAGGGAAAATGATAAAGCTTTAGACGATATGCGTTTAGAGACACAAGAACAGTTTAATTATTCATATAGTATTCCTAGTACCACTAATACATTTACTTCTAATAAGTTAAATGACCAAAGTTTTAACGCCCTTAAAAATGAGAAGGTGGTTATTATAGGACTAGGCCAGCTTGGTCTTCCAGTTGCAAAGTATGTTAAAGAGCATGGTTTTGATACTTATGGTTATGATATAAATCAAAAAACCATGCAATCAGCTGAATCTAATTATGGAATAAAACAAGCAACAAACTTTGGTGATTTTGACGTATTAATTATCTGTGTATCTACACATAGACCAGACGATATGTTTGCACCACAAGTAGATGGTTTGATGTCTGTTGTTGAAAAGATATCTAGAGAAGCTAAAGCAGGTGCACTGATATCAATTGAAAGTACTATACCAAAAGGTACATCAAAAAAAGTATTTGAAAAAGTAGATCATAGATTACACGTTGTACATGCACCACATAGATGGTATGCATTAGAAGAAGAAGTTCACGGTGTTAATCAATTACGCATTGTAGGAGGTGTAAGCAACTGCTGTTTACAACACGGTCTTAACTTTTATGATGGACGTGAGGTAATACCCCAAACAACAACAGTTGGCAGCGAAGGGGGAGGAGCAGGAGGAGCAACAACAGTGTTATCAAAAACATCCCTAATTGACAACAAGAATACCACCAGTTCTTCCACATCTACCTCTAACACCATTTCAAATAACGATACGCACCCCAAACAACAACAACCAACATCATCAAGAGCAGCAGCAAAAGCAGCTGGAATAATAAGTCTATCAATTCCAATGCATCCAGTATCATCAGTTGAAGTAGCAGAACTAACAAAAATAGTAGAAAATGCTCATAGATATCTCCAAATAGCATTTGCAGAAGAGCTTTACCTTTATTGCAAGTCTAACAGCATTAGTTTTTCGGAATTACGTGAATCACTTAATACAAAATGGAATGTAGAAGTACTAGAACCAAGAGATGGAATAGGAGGTCACTGCCTACCCAAAGACACAAAAATGTTTATCAATTCATCTAACACAATAAAAAGCAAGATACTTCAAGCAGCAGTGGAGATTGATGAAGATTATAGAGTATATATCCAAAGTAGAGAGAAAAAAGGTAGTACAGGTTCTGTGGCAGTTAGTAAGGATAGAAAAACACAAAAAGCAGAGCCAAATCAGCTGCTTTATAGTAAGAAAATTAAGTGAGATCGTTCACCGACTCAATTATTTTATCCAAATTATAACATTCACGCAGATCAATTAGTTTTATTTGCTCCCTAAATTTGTTAACTAAGTTTGGGTGGCATTTTATAAAGGGATAAGGGGCCTTGGTTCCAATTATTTTGTTATGTTCGTCTAATCCAAATTGCATTAAATTCATCAATGCATCCGCTGGGTAATGACCGTTAGTATCTTTTCCGCATAAAATCAAATATTTCATAGTCGAGGACATCGTGCAAAACTGAATAAGATGATCGATTCCTTTGTTTTCAGAAAATAAACGTCCTACAATCAGAAGCTTGTCCATTATAGCGTCACTAGAAATTTTTTTTAAAAGGTCTATACTCGAAAGTGTACAAATAGCAACCTCCGTACCTTTTCCACTAAATGAAGATACATGGACTGGATAGATAACTTTACACACTACTCCGGCTGCTTGTTCCAATTGATATTTAATGTTCAAATCAGTTAATTCCCCAGCTAGTCTTTGAAAACGGGTTGATTTCTAAAAAAGGTGCTTCCCCTTCTTTCCAGGGATCATTTCGAACCCAGTCAAATTTGCGATAAAAAAGCAAGTAAATTTTGTCATATATCGGACCATTTTCAATTATTCTGACTACCCCGTTTACAACGATCCCCTTGTTCTGATTTAGTTTGTAAATATCTATAGCTAAACTGATGTTAGGATTTTTATTAATGTTGAATAATTTTTTTGTGTGATAATCAGTTGAAATATAAAATAAATTGCTTTCGTAGATGTATGAAACCGGTACTACGTGAGGTCTATCTTTAAAAGAAGTTGCTAATCTACAACACTCATTTTCTATTGTAAATTTAAACTCGCTAGATGTTAATTGGAACATAGGCTATAGGAATACAAACTATAAGCCGTCGAGTTAATTTAAACTAATTGCATTCAACTTATCCTGTCGAATTTGATTGTCATCGCTCATCATTACCCGGCTTGTCTAACGTGAAAACATGACTTGAAGATGAATTATTCAAGCAACGGAGTGAAACATCTAGGATGTCCTGGCAAAAGTAGGACTCATCAGCCGTAATCTACTTTGGATGAACATAATAGGTAGAGAGATCCAGTAAACTTGAATCAAGAATACAGGAGATGACTATGGACAAGGGATTAATAATTGTGTACTATGGTAATGGAAAAGGTAAAACTACTGCAGCTTTAGGTGTTGCTTTAAGAGCAATTGGATACGAATTGAATGTTTGTATGATTCAGTTCATAAAGGGAGAGTGGAATTACGGAGAAATTTATAGCTCGAACAGATTAAAACCAAATTTTGAATTGGTAATAACAGGAAAAGGATTCGTTGGAATAATAGATGATGATCATGATTTTAAGGAGCATGTAGAGTCATCAAAAAATGCTTTGGCAATCGCTAAGGAGAAAATTGACTCTGGAAAATATAGTATTGTTATATTAGACGAAATAAATTATGCATTAAAGCTTAAACTAATAGAAGAAGAAGAAATTATTTCACTTTTAGATTCAAAACCAGCTGAGGTAACTGTAATATTAACTGGGAATCACTTGACGGACAAAATTTTTCATAGGGCTGATCTGGTTACGGAAATGAAAGAAATTAAACACCCATACAAAAAGGGGATTAAGGCAAAAAAAGGTATTGATTATTAGAAATATATAAAAGCAAAATTAATTAATCTAACAAATCGGTTTAAAC
The DNA here is from genome assembly GCA_013694585.1 of Candidatus Nitrosopumilus sp. Classification (GTDB taxonomy): domain Archaea; phylum Thermoproteota; class Nitrososphaeria; order Nitrososphaerales; family Nitrososphaeraceae; genus Nitrosocosmicus. The sequence continues at coordinate 5,373 of JACDCB010000138.1, forward strand.
ATAGTGAGTATTTCAGAAATCAAAAAACTCCCCGAATTGGGAGAAATAGTTATAGTTACAGTCAAAGAAGTTACGGGCCATGGAGCATATGTAACCCTTGACGAATATGACAATCTTACCGCGTTTTTACATATATCAGAAATCGCCACTGGCTGGATCAGAAATATTGAACGGTATGTAAAGGCTAAGCAAAAAACAGTCCTCAAGGTGATCAGAGTTAACCCAATAAGGTCAGAAGTAGACCTTTCGTTAAAACAGGTTACTGGTGAAGAAAAGAAGTCGAAAGTCATGGAAGTAAAAAAAGACGAGAAGGGCGCTAATTTTATGGACGTTATAAAGACTAATCTCGGCTATGATCAAAATGGCATAAGAGAGATTGAAGAAAAAATAAGTCAAAAATATGATTTCATCTATGATGCCTTTGAAGCAGTAGCCATCAAAGGAACTGAAGTATTATCTAGTCTTGATTTAAAACCAGAAGTCATTGAAGCGATAGAACTAGAAAGTAAGAAGATCCAGATCCCACATATTGAAGTCAGAGCAGTTTTAGATATTACTTTAAGGAAGGGCGACGGTATTGACATCATAAAGAATATTCTAGGATCTGTAGACGGGTCCAAAAATAATTCTAAAATAGATATTACTTACATAGGTGCCCCAAAATACAGGATCACAGTTACATCCGAAAATTTCAAAATAGCTGAGAAAGCACTCAATCAGGCTATAGAAAAAATAAAGACAAATATAGAAAAAAATTTGGGCACTTTTAAATTTTCAAGGGAAGAATCAAAGAAAACCCATACAAACATTTAACCATCCGAACAACAATGAAACACCGTATTAGAATTTGTAGATTGTGCAAACAATATACATTAAAAGATAAATGTCCAATTTGCAAGTCTGAGACTAATGATCCGCATCCACCAAAATTTTCCCTCGATGACAAGTATATCAGGTATCGGATTATGGATGCCTACACAGACAATCCGGAAAAAGGATGAATATAAAATAATTATTATTTGATTTTTATTTTAGATTCTCATATTTAAAATCATTTCGAGAAATTTGCATTATTTGATTCAGAGTTATCGTAATCTGGTAGGGCATTGATAATTCGCATGAATCCCAAGTCGCTGGCATTGGTGTTTTGAGTCATATTCACAATGACTGGAATAAGATCCTGAGGTCTAGAGGGGTTGCTATTGTTTAAAGTAGCATTGTTTAAAGTAGCACTGGCTTCGTTCTGAGCTGTTTTATTAGAATTATTTTTGACAATATCTTGAAGGGCGGTTGCATTTGAAGGAACAGTATTAATTACATTTTTGATAGGGATGTCGCTGGCATTGGTGTTTTGAGTCATATTAACAATGACTGGAATAAGATCCTGAGGTCTAGAGGGGTTGCTATTGTTTAAAGTAGCACTGGCTTCGTTCTGAGCTGTTTTATTAGAATTATTTTTGACAATATCTTGAAGGGCGGTTGCATTTGAAGGAGTTGCCTCCATTATTTGTTTGATAGGGATGTCGCTAGCATTGGTGTTTTGAACTTCCTCGATCATTAAAGGAATTAAAGAAAGATATGTTTGATTGATGCTTAATAAAAATTCATCATTATTAGAAGAATTTGTTTCTTGGCTATGTATGTAAATTTCTGGAGTCAATTGCAGACTCGAAAATGCGAGAATAAAGCTTAGTAGGATGATGAAAGATACGGAAACAAAAGCGACTCTGTCAAGGGACGGGTTAATTTTCATAACAAGTCTGTTAATCTGCGATAAAATAAATATATTGCTAAAAGATTGATTGATTTTGAAATTGAAAAAGAAATTTTAGATATTGTCTTAATTAAAAGAAAAAGGGAGGTTTATCTACCCAAACATAAACCGACTGGAACAGATGTATTACAGTTATTGTCTGTGAACACATTCTCGTTTATGTTTGTTGGTAGACCGTTACCGTTATTCAAATCTACACCACGGTTTTGCAATACCATATTTGAATTTACGTTGTTCTTTGAGCTTTGGCCATCTAGGAAGATACCATTTACAGACCCTTGGATTGTATTCATTGATAGTTCATTGCTTGCGGAGTTGACTAAAGTCACACCTGCCAAGTCATTTGATTTGAATAGGTTTGTGGTCAACTTTGAACCCGATGAGGAGTGAGCTGCTACACCAATGCTGTTTCCAAACATCATATTGTCTTCAATTACTACGTTCTTGGATCCTGTTTCAAATACTGCGATTTCATTTTCTGTGAATGTGGCTCTTGAAATTTTGTTGTCTTCTCCACCTGAGAATAATGCACCTGCTTGGAAGCTCTTAATTGTTCCTGGACCTTGAACAGTTACGCCATCGTTGTCTGCAAACATGATTCCGACCTTAGAACTCTTTTCTCCTGGACCACTTAATGTAAATCCATTCAAATCAATTGTAATGCCATCAGCGCCTACAATTATACCATCAGTCTTACAATCAAGGTTGGCTGTCAGTTTTACACTTTGTTTAATAACTTGACCACAAGATAAGCTGGTGCTTAATGGGACTGCGCTGCTGCTGCTACTACTTGCTTGTGATGGTTGATTATTATCATTAGTATTAGAAGAGGGGAGAGCACTGTTCAAAATATTGTCTATCATGCTGCTTTGTGCTGATGCTACAGTTGGTTGTATTAACAAAGCACCAACAGATGCAAATGCAATTAATGCCGCCATGAGATATATTTTGTTATTCATTCAAACAAACATTCAATTGTATAATATATATGGGAAACTGTTGTTTTTACGTAACTCAAGATTAATTTCTATCAGATATAAATAATTAACAATTGGATTGATTAGAACTTTTTTTGTAACAAATCGTTATGTATAATCAATCACCCAAGTACATTTGTCTTTAAAATGTATACAAATATTAATATTATTACGAGCCTAACCATATCAATTGAAGATAGCTGTGATTGGAGCCGGCGTAGCCGGAAGTTATCTGGGCGGAATGTTACATAAAAGTGGCCACGAAATAACTATCTTTGAATCAAATAAGAAAGAAACGCATTGGCCGGTATGTGCATGGGGAGCATCAAGGCATATGTTAGAGTACTTTTCTAATAAAGCAGGACTTAATTTTGATAATTATATTTTTCATGTAGGAAGAAGACTAAGAATGGGACTCCCCAATCAAAAGGAAGAGTTTCTCGATTTAGATGGACTAGTTACGTATAACAAGAAACAATGGGAGAGCGATTTGCTCGCTGGTATCACAGTAGAGTATGGTGTTAACTGTGATAAAAAGACATTCCCCATAGATAAATATGATTATATTTTAGATTGTACCGGTTTCCACAGGAGATTTCTTCCTAAACCGCAAGAGGATTTTGTGATTCCAGCATATGAGTATATGGTTGAAAACGTTCAGGATATTAATGAATTTCATGTGATTGGATATAAGGGCGCCCGCGGATACTTTTGGTATTTTCCTTTGAGCAAAGGCACTGGATTTATGGGGGCAGGAGATATTGACAGAAAGTATTATGGAGTAAAAGAATTCTTAGAAACTCACCCAGATGCACGAATAATCAAAAAAATTGGCAGGCCCATACGACTTTCACCGCCGAAACTGATGGAACCTTTTTACGACGACAATATCATAGGAGTAGGAGAATCAATAGGTACGGTGTTTCCATTGCTTGGTGAAGGAATCATCCCATCATTGTTAAGTTGTGAGATATTTTTGCAGGTAATGGATGATAACAAAAACAAAAAGGTAAAGTTTGACCATAAACAATATAGGGAAAAAATTCTAAAGAAATTCAACTATTACTATGACGTATACCGAATTGTAAGACTCAAAATGGATGGGAAATTAAGTACCGTAAAGCATTTTAATTTGTTATTGAGCATGTATAAGAACATGAAGAAGGATGAAAAGAGGTTTGGCTTTGAAATCGACTTTGAAAAAATGAGGAGATTAGTAAATGCATTATAGTTAGGAATTTGATCAGCTGGTCGAATTTTTTATGATTTCGTTGTTGAAAAGTATTTCACCCATCTCAGTAGTTCAGTTTTCGCAGATCTTTTCAATATTTCCGTCAAATAGTTAGGAACAGATTCATTTTTTTCGTCTCTTTATCAATTTCAATGGATAATTAGCTATTCAAATCCAGATACAATATTATCAATCAATACGTCATTCTTAAAGATATACTAATTATATTTACCCCAATAGCCCCATAATTTAGGAACTGAAACAATTAGAATATGGAAACGGAGTATGAAATTGGTATGACAATCGATTATTCAACACACGTATGTAATCATTAAGTGTACAGAAGGACGAAGAGATCATAGTCATCAATAAATGGAAAACATTAACTAGGGCCATTTTGAATTTTTTTTTAAGAACCCATGGAAATTTGAAACAGGTCAAAATCAATCCGTTAGGAAACTTTTAAGGATAACTACTTAAGATAGACTACTATGCCATCAAGCCAGTATTATCATATTTCTAAAATAATGGAAATGATAATATCATTAAATCCTAAATCGGTTCTCGATATAGGAAGCGGATTCGGAAAATTCGGAGTATTATGTAGAGAGTATCTCGAACTATGGGATGGAAGACAGAAGTATGAATTTAATAGAAGGATCGACGGCGTAGAGGTGTTTCAACAGTATATTTCCCCATTACACAGGTATGTCTATGACAATATCTACAACGAGAACATACTAGACATGGTACAAAAAATGAAGATTCGATATGACTTAGTTCTACTTATTGATGTATTAGAGCATTTTGAAAAAGATCAAGGCAAAGAGTTGGTAAAAACGCTAATAAAAAAAAACGGCGCGATTATTATTAGTACTCCAAAAAAACCTAGTCATCAGGAAGATGCGTTTGGTAACATCTATGAAACACATAGATCAGTTTGGTCAAAAGAGGAATTAATGGAATTAGGAATTGCATTTTTTATCAAAGACGATATTTCTTTAATTTGTATAATTTCATTAGAGACACAGCTCATTAGCGATTTTAAAAAGGATCTAAGGATCTTAAGAAAACATAGCAAAGCCTCCTCGACGATTGCGTTAAAAAAGATTTTAATTAAGATACCTGGAGTACGCAGGGCATATTATAGCGTCATATCAAAAGAGGACTGAACCTATTCGGCAAATCAAACAAATAGCAAGTCAGCATAGTAGAATCAGACTTGTGTTTTAGAATCTCGACTAAAAAACTTCATTAAGTGAAAATGGTCTTTTCAACAGAGTCACATAAAGACTATTTTTTATCATCAAGTTTTTCCTCTTTAGGTAATGGACTAACATTATCATCCTGTCCCAATAATTCGCTTTTATTTGTCCTGATCAATATATCATTCAAATAATTAATAATATACTCGTCTTCTTTTGGATTGGTCTTGCCCTTAATCAATCTAATCTGATATTGACTTATCCAAGCCCACATCCAGTTCTGTCTAAGCAAAGCTTCATTTTCAACAGAATATTGATGTTTTCGATGCCAGACCCCTAAAGTAATCGCGGTTGGTATGTAGATAAGGGTGAATAACAGAATAAATAATGGAAGAGTCATGGATTCACCAATTCCAAATGGCAATTGTTTAATTAAGAAATTATAGGATATCAATATGAAATTAACAAACGTCAATAGAAATGCAAGATAGATACTATGTCCGTTCCTAAAATCCAACCATCGACGTCTTATAAACACCCTTGAAATTTTTGGCATCATAATAGTATATAAAAATAGTTATCTAATTTAGTTTTACTATTAGAACATGAGCAAGTATATAACAATATTGCTATCAGAAATTAACTGAATCTAGGGTTCCACTAATTTTGTAACTCCATACCATATAATTATCAGATAAATTTATCATACAAACTGAAACATCAATTGCAACACGTAATTAGAGGTGATTAAATTATAAAAATAAATAAAAATGTTCAACAAGCTATAATTTTGTGTTTGCGTTTAACGTACAAGTTACAAAAATCCTGTACCAAATCTCGAAAGATAAGACGGATAGTAATTTGCTTATGTATCGAATTTTTAATTCTTTATTGAATTCACCATCAATCGACTTTATAGATTCGTCTATCCAGTCAAGATTGATAATATTTTCCTTTACTGAATCAGCGTCTTTGTTAAGATAAGTTATAATTATTTCTTTACCATAATTTTTCCACATATTTAGCAAATTTAATGAAAACCCCTTTTTAATACCTTCAAATTTATTGACCCCCGAATATTTGTTTAAAATAGATAATAGTGGAAGTTTGCCAATATCTTTTTCATAGTCATACTTTAAATTCCATGGCATGTTTGCGGATAGAGTTATCAGTTGAGGATTTAAAAATAATGAGTTTATCTCTATTTTCAAATACTTGCCGAATTTATGATTAGACGGGATCCAATCGTGTAACAATTTCCCGTTAAAATCGGCTAAGAGTACTTGATTTATAGGATGAAGATCGTTATCAAAATAAGGTTTAAAGTTTTCGTATATTTTTAACCATGAAAACTTTAAATTTTTATTAAACAAATCATCTTGATTTGGAACCCAATCACGTTCATGACACGAAAGAAATATTTTTGATTTGTCCAGCCATGTAGGGCTTGTAATATTTTCTATATTCTGTAAAAATTTTTTATAGCGAAATATATATCCTGCAAAAGTTTCATCACCCCCGTCTCCTGAAAAAAAAATTGGAGAATATTTTTTAGATTGTTCTAATGTGTAGTATTGATACAGATTCCATCTAGGTTCTCCTGCGATAGATATTAGCTTCGGAAGATCCGCTAATACATTATCCACAATTAATTCGTGAAAATTGCAATCATATTTTTCGGCAACAACCTTTGCTTTAGTAATTTCATCATCCTCATCCCCAAACCCAACACATATAGAATCGATCTGTAAGTTCGGAAAAAATTTCCGTATCATTAAAAGTGTAAATCCTGAATCTATGCCTCCGGATAGAGCAAGGGAAATCCTTGAAACGTTTTTATGTAATAGTTTTAATTCTAAATCACTCTTAACTATCTCAGTTATTTTCGTATCAATATTTTCAATCTTATTTTCCATAAAATCCTCCGATTTTAATGGATTAAATAAATTATTTATGGTAGGATCGTACCTTAAGGTTAAAAAATTTACTATATTATCACTATTTAAAAACACTGACATTGATTAAGTTTCTATAGATCGGATTAATTTAATAAATTTATTGAATCGTGTCCATAAATTGTATTCGTGTAGGAGTATTAAGAAAATTTCTAATACAATATACTGGAGAGCTAAAAAACATATTATTTCTACCTTGATTTAATAGTTATTTGGATTTCTCAATTAGTCTATGAAATTCAGATAGAATTATCGGAAGTGATTTTGCTTCCAAGATATCCACTAGGATTGATAATGACATTATCCTAAGAAAATGCCATAGGTTAACTAAGGCGTCCGTATAAATGGTTAATTATTTTGAAGTCAAATTTCAAGGATAAAACCATTATGAATTCAACATAAAAACATGCTTGCTCCCCGGACATTTCATTATGAATAGACAAATCCAGAGATTTATCAACCTTATTCCTATTGTCAATCAGCCTTACGAATTTGCAAACTGACACTCATCCGTTTTTGCTCCTATGGCAAAATTCATATGTATACATAAGAACTAAATATATTTTCTATAATGAAAATAGCACATATTAACAATATCTCTGGAATAGCATCCGTAATTGCAGACTATCAAAGGAAACAAGGATATGAAGTGGATGTGTACGTTTTCAATAAAAAAATTTACAGCCAATTTGGTGGTACTCTGGTTAACTATCTATCACCACTATCTAGATGGAGATTACTTCGGAAATTAAAGAAAGAATACGACACATGGCATTATCATTATCCATACGGAACGTTAAAGAGAAGTTTAGAGAAAAGAAAACAAGATAAAATATATCTAAAGCATTATCATGGGAATGACATCAGAGGAAAGAATGATAATGATTTTTGTTTGGTTTCTACCCCTGACCTCTTAGAATATGCACCAAATGGAAAATGGTTACCAAATCCTATTGATTATAATGAAATTGAGAGGAACACGCCTATCAAAAACAACTTTCAAAATGGTGAAACAAAAAATAGGAAAATAAAACAGATAGCACATTATCCATATTATAAAAACTATTCGACCTCATCCAGTGACCATTATTCAAAAGTTTTAAACGAATTAAAAAGAGAAAACAAGTGTGAAATAATAGAAGTTTTGAATGTTTCTCATTCTCAAACTTTACAGATGATATCTTCTGCAGATATTGTTATCGGAAAGATAATGCCTGAAGTAGGATGGTTTGGAAAATTCGAACTTGAAGGTATGGCATTAAATAAACCAGTTATTGCTTATGTATCGGATTATTTATATGATAAATATAAGCCACCAATCTATAGAACTACCAAAGATACGTTCAAAAAAGATCTGACAAGTTTAATCGAAAATAGGGAGGAGAGCGACAGATTATCTAAGGTGGGATATGAGTATGTCAGAAAAAACCATTCGATAGAGAATGTTTTTAAAATTGTAAGAGAGTGTTATTCTGTCTAAATAATACTATTGAGATAGAGTGTATCAAAATCACTGTTTCTGCAAATTAAATGCTTTATATATATTTTTTTAGCGGTGCCCCGTCAAGTTCTTAATTTGGAGAAAAAAATGGATTGTTTTGTATCAATCTTGGATAAAAATCCTTTTTTCTTAACTATAGGTATTCGATGCACTGACTCTATAGTAGGTAGGCTTTTGTAAATTTTTTCATATTGATGAATAAAGTTGTGCGGCGCTGCATTTCTAGGGGTTTTCTCTTCATACCAATCAATATTACACAAATATTTATCTGAGAAGCTGACTAATTTTCCAATAATTTGTTCAATCTCTGAAGGCAGTATATGAAGTAATACTTCTGATGCAAGGACTAGATCATATTTCTTAGGGGACTGAAATGATTGTATATCCGAGACAGCAAACTGAACGGATTCACTTTTAGGCACACCAGTGATATTAATTTTGGCATTTTCGATTTGATGTGGAGAGAGATCAAATGCAAAATAGTCTGTAATTTGATGAAAATTAGAAAGTAATAATTTCGTTATTCTTCCGAACCCACAACCTACTTCTAAAATACTAGAGAAGGAATACTTTTTTAGGCATTCAATCAACATCTGCTCCTGTAATTCAAATTTGTCAGAGTATCTGAAATTTTCTTTATATTCTTTTCCACGTTCTGCCCAGTATTCGCCAGGAATATACGACATGTCTTCCTACTTCATCTCCAAGATATAATTATTTTTATTTTAGAAGAAATTTTCAGAACAAGATTAGTCATTAAATGCAAAATATAAAAAATTAACATGCTCTATAGGCATCCAATATTTTTTTTGCATTTTGTTCCCAAATCAGATTACTGCGAGCATAATCGAATAGCTTTAATCTCTTGTCATATAATTCATTTAAGTTATGTTTAAAATATGATAACTTTGAAACCATATCATCATAATCTTCAAATGTCACACAATGTTCTTTCAAAATTACTCTTAATGGTGCGAAGGAATTTGTACACATTACGTATAACCCTGCATGAGCGTATTCATACGCTTTGTTAGGATTAATATATCCGTGTGACCAATGTTTCTTAAATGGTACTAAACCTATAGAGTGGTTTGCCATTTCATTATACATGTCGCGTCTGTCTAGGAACCCAGTATATTTTACATTTTTAAACAATTCTCCACTCCATCCTACGATTGTTAGCTCACCAATATCTTGACTAGTAAATATATCCAGTAAACCGTCTATATTTCGGCTGGGATATTTTTTTTTGTTGTGTCCATCTGATCCCGCATAAACACTGGACAAGCTCTTATGAGGCTGAGGACTTTTAAATCCATCAGTTTCAAATTTCATTGGAAAATTAGGGACAACAAATATTTTATCACTATTACCAATTACACGTAAATCATTCGCAATTTCATTTGACACAGTAATTGTGGGAATGGATGAAACTAACTCCTCCTCCCATTTGGTCCAAAGATGATTGACATGCCTATTTATGAGACTTCTTTTTATTCTTTTTGGCATATTTATAAGTATTTTACTTATGTTAGCTTTTTCAGTTTTGATTTCATTTAATTTTTCCATTTCTAGGAGTAAACGAGAATGTTTTGACCAATACTCATGATCATCATATACAAATGGTAAATCAAAATCAAGCATCATCTTAGCGGAAAAAATATTATGAGCATGAACTATTTCTGGTCGGGCCTCTTTTATAATTTTAGATAGCTGTTTTTGAACCAAACTCCAATAATACGGCAAACCATATCTGGCTTTTGCTGTCCAGTTAATTTCATAAACCTTAGAAAAGGTATTTCTATCATACTTAAATGGACTTTTAGATCCGGCAAATAATACATCATGTCCCTGACTTTGTGAAGTAATCGCAGATTTTTCGATTCGCCAGTCTGGGAGGCCCTCTGTAGATAAATGCAAGATCCTCAACTCGAGATATGGTGGATAGCTAGCATAAATAAATATTCTTATACATCAGAAGTATCACAAATTTCGGAAAGTGTACATAATAGATGGTAATAAGCTACTCGCATAATTTATCAAAATATAGTACAGAATAGCCTTTACAATCTAGATTTACCCGCTAATCATTGAAATCACGATCATTGATCTTGGCTTTGTTTAATAAAATATCAAATTTACGAAATTGTATGGATTGTATTATTCACTGATTCAAAGTTGAGCATATTCCTCTGAAAGTTTAGAGATCACCGTTAACGGATAATGTTCGATCGGCAACCCGTGTCTAAATTTGAGATCAAAATCCAGCACATCAAGACCACAGGCTAATGCCTCTAACCCAGTTTTACTCAAATTGGGTAAGATTTTTCCATCAACGTACCTAATATCCACATATATCTTGTAGCGTTTCAAAAATCCAGGTAACTCTGAGTACATCAAAGGATGTTTAATTCGGTCATATACGTCAATGTCAAGGCGGATATTATTTGTTTTTAAATATTTATGGACCCACGACATGTTAGTCACTTCGGTATCCATCGTAACGGCCTCCGCTTGTGGCTTAACTTTAGAATTGGCAGAAGGAATTAATTCCGAATTAAAAAAATCAGTATCTACAGGATTCGGAAGATATATTTTTTTAATCCCTCTCTTTGCTGAGATATGCTGAAGTAGATCTGGGGTTGAGACGATTATCAAATCTGACAAAGACTGAACCTTTGAGTGTATTCTTTTTTTTAGCAATATAGCATTTCTTAATCGTCTATATGAATATATCAATCGGATCGCCGTATCAGAGATCCTTGAACGATGCGGAAGTTTTTGTTTATTTAATCCCCTTATATCGGTCCCATGGTAATGCAAAACTATTTTTTTTGATTTACCAAATTTATTACGGAGATAGGGGACCATTTCTACCTTGCTATGTACATGAACAATATCCGCTTTTTCTGCTTCTTCCTGAACGGAATTGAAAAATTGTTCCTCCGATGTAACTATATTTACGTAGTCTTTGTAAAAACTGTAAAATCCAAATTTATCATACTTGTCGAGCCTGACAACCTTAGATTCATACCCTTGTGCTCGATTTTGATATTTAGCTAATATACAGGCCACGGCAGCAGCATCTTCTATGTGCAGTATACGCATTTTAACAAAATTAAGATACATTAATGAAATTATAAACCATTTGTTAATTGATATTTCATAGGGATTAAAAAATAGTGTTATCCGTCTTATCTAATTATGAATATAAGAATTTTTTAAAATTAACACTATAATAATAAAAATATAGCTTATCTTTATAATTAACTGAATGCATTCACCATTCCAAGTATTTTTTGTAATTCTTTCTTTAAAATATCGGACCATTAAACTATAGCATCAAATGTAATTTATCAAATAATAATACTATATCAATTAACCTAAATTGGATTTCTCATCTCCAGGCTCTTAATATTGTTTAAGAAGGCATATTGCACGAAACATTATCTTGGAGAGCCATCAGAATTTTTACTTGACGGCAATATCTAAAACTTACATATGTATATGAGTTTAATTTGTTATTTAGATAACAGGAACCATGGGAACTTATTTTACAATTGTAACTTGTAGAAATTCCGAAAACGATATTGAAAAAGCCATAATGTCGCTATCAAACCAAACCGTCAAACCAGCATATATCATTGTAATAGATGACGGCTCTAAAGATAATACTGAAAAAATTTTAAAAGAGTTATCTAAAAAAATCGATAATTTATTTATCATATTCAACCCTGATTTGGGCTATGATATTTCTAGAGTGGTTAAAAACTGGAACAAAGCCTTGGCTCTGAAGGCTGAAAAAAATTTGGCGGATACGGATTACCACATGATAGGAACAGACGATACTATCTATAACAAAGATTATGCTGAAAAATTAATTACATTTATGGATAATAACATAGATTATGCAATCGTATCTGGGAATATTGATGATGGTAGTTATAAAACTCCTCGTGGGGCAGGTAGATTTGTTAGAAACTACTTCTTTTATAAAGAATACGATCGCTATCCTGAGAAAATGGGTTACGAATCAGCTATTTTGATTGCTTCTAAAAAAAATGGATATAAAGAGACTATTTTAAAAGAGGCAAAATTTGAGCACACTCGACCCCTTGGACAAAATCATCATTTCTATGAATTCGGTGCTAGTATGAGAACCCTGGGTTATCATCCATTATTTGCATTCGGAAGATTTTTCCTATATTTTGGTACCAGTAAACCTATTGGGAGATTAGGAGCATTGTATATGTTATATCATTATATATCTTATAAACCGAAACTTGAAGGATACGATAGTATGTATCCCGAGGATATTAGAAAATTTACTAGAAAGACCCAGATAGAAAAAATTAAATCATTAATTAAACCAGGATAGAATAACTCAGAGATCACCCACAAATTGAATCAGTAATTTCATAAATACTAAAATATTCTGAATCATAAACTATCGGATAGTAGTAATGAATACCATAGTAGCCTGATTTCAAATCGATCAAGTAAATATTTCTCTCATTTCCAAAGGCGGAACTACTGTTAGTGTACGGTCCCACTTCATTAGTGCATTGAAATTCAATTTTACTTTTCAACAGGTTAGGCAAGGCTGTTACATTTTTCTCTATTGTAGAATAATCATTTGGGAAGGATATAGTCTCAGAAAAAATATATTGACGTGGTTTTTCTAAAAATAAATGAAACCATCCCCTCCAATGCAGTGTTCCAATAATTTCCGAATTATTCTTAGTATTGGTATTAATCCAATCTATAGATTTCACCAAATCTTGATTCTTAGGTATCTCTAGTGAATTAAAAGACATTGACAAAGGGATTGTAAAACCGGTTTGGTTTTGAAATATGGATGGAATAGTAAAAACAATTCCATATGGGAGGACTATAAACAAAATTCCATATGTAACAAAAGAAGAAATAAATAAAACTGAAACTAGCTTTTTAAACTTTGAATTTATAAATCTATCTACGATAAAGAAGAATCCATATAGTCCAAATATGGAGATAAAAAAGCCTGAAAGAATTATCCAACGCTCCGGTACCAGGTAATTGTAATTAGGGATCACGAGCCAACTAAATGATAGTATAATTGTTACAAGAGTAGGAATTTTGAGGGTTAGCGAGTCAGACTTTTTAAGAAAACCTAGAATGAAAAATGGAATGAGGATCCCATTTAGTGAAAGATACAATACAACTAAATCATAAGGAGATAAACTATTTTTGTTAAATGCAGGATTCACTAATGTATCAACTGGATTCGAGCCAATAGAAACAAAAGTGATATCATCTAACAAAAAGAAGTAAGTTAGAAACAGTATTAGTAATAATAAATTTATGGCACCTAGAAGCTTGAGTTTGTATATAATAGAAAAGGAGATTGAAGATATAATTAATAAAATTCCTATCATCCTATCAGAAAAAATTGCAGCCACATAAAGCACACTAACAGTACCGTATTGTAATAGAACAGATTTATTGTTATCAAGTGACTTCAAATGATTAATGGTAACCAAACAAAGGTTAAGAAAAATAAGCGCCAAAATATCCCGATGCAGATCCCACGCCATTCTCAATGTACTTAGCTGGAAAATAACAAAAATGGTAAACAGGATACTTTTATCAACTGATTGTCTCAAAACGGTCTTAATTAAAAGGAACGTGGTAACGCTAAGAGATCCATATAAAAAAATATTTACAACGTTAAAGGCTAGATATAGATCAGAAAAAGAGATCAAATAAAAAATATAGACCAAAAAAATATAAACTGGAAATAATGTTCCTCCGATAACCGGGTTATGATTCAGATCATATAGTGCAGGCAGATAATAATTGATGGAATCATAGCCTACAGGAAATGGAAAGTTTTGAATTATTGGAATGATCCCAATTAAACAACCAATGCCAAATACGATTAAGACAGCAAAAACAACTTGTGTATTCAATAATAGTCAAATTTAAGTTATTGGGATAGAATCAAACATATTTGTTTTCCATGGTCATGTATTTATCTAGGTTAACCAACTTATTAAATTCCTTAAATTTCATCATTTTATCTTTTAGCGTCTTTGTCGTACCTGTCTCTTTTAAAGTCTTAAACGTTTCAAATATTGCAAAGGTAGAGGAATACAATCCAGAAAGTGGAAAGAGGGCAATTTTATAACCCATCTCTAATAGTTCTTTTGAGGTCAAATTAGGTGTTATACCTTCCTCAATCATGTTAGCAACTAAAGGGGCATCAATTTGATCTGCAATTTTCTTCATATCGTCGACAGAACGAGGGGCCTCTACAAAAACGATGTCAGCACCCATTTCTCTATATAGTTTTCCCCGTTTTATAGCCTCTTCAATGCCCAATGGAGCCATAGCATCGGTTCTGGCCACAATTATGAAATCCGAGTCTTTTTTCTTAGCATCAACAGCTGACCTTAGTTTTTGTATGTATTCTTGAGAATCAATAACTTCCTTACCCATCATATGACCACACCTTTTTGGCCAAACCTGATCTTCAAGAAAGATTCCTGAAGCCCCTATTCTTTGCAAATCATTTACTAATTTAGATACGGTCAACGGGTTACCATATCCAGTATCCACATCTACTATTAAGGGGATATCAACTGCGCGAGTTATCCGCCGTGCGTTTTCAACAGTCTCAGTGATGCTTAAGAATCCAAAATCAGGCAGTGCTAACAATGAGGCCGATGTTCCATATCCAGTTTGAAAAATAGCCTCAAAACCTACGTGTTCAGCAATCTTAGCAGTCAAAGCATCATATACACCCGGCATTACTAAAATATCATTTTGACGACTCAATAACTTATTTAATGACAAATGATAGTGTTACTTTTGACCTCTTTATATAATTTTATTTGTATAAAATTGATGGAGTAATTTTATACATTTTGGATATTATCAGATTATATTTATCTGATATTATACTACCTAATCTAGTATTCATCATTTCCTTCTTTAAATAAGTTTAGATATATTAGTTTTAAAATATTTTCTGCAACGGATTCTTTATTTTGAAGTGGAAAATCGTAATAATTCTTCAATTTATCCACAATTAGGATCTTATTTGAATCGGAGCCAATAAATGCGCCTTCCGTGCTGACGTCGTTGGCAACAACCATATCGGCATCAGAATCTAATAGTTTCTGATAAGACCTTTCCAAAAGTATTCGGTCTGAAACATGATATTCAGCTTTAAAAGCAACTAAAAACGTTTTTCTTTGGATACATTTAACTTGATCAATGATTTTGTCAGTTGGCACAAGTCTGATGACAAAAGAGCCTCTGCCGGTTGTGATTTTGTCACCCGAATAAAATTCTGGTTTAAAATCAGAAACTGCCGCGGCAAGTATAATTATATCATATGATTTTGAAGATAATTCCCCCATAATACTATCTAGCATTTGTTCAGTTGTTCTTGCTTCTATCAACTTAAAACTAAACTGGTCCTTCAATTTAGCATATTCTAAATCTATCATTGTCGATCCCTTAACTACAGTAACATCTAATCCGAAATCAATAGCCTTCTTTAGTAGGGAGTAACCCATTTTACCCGAACTAGTATTAGAAATGACCCGAATTGGATCTATATGTTCAATGGTACTACCGGCAGATATCAAAATCTTTCTATTTTTCATAAATGATCGCATTTGTTGATGATTTAATGATAACGAATTATCAATCGAACACTTACAGAAAAACCAGTCTATATGATCGTTTGCAATTACGTCCTTTTTACCAGATTTTGAAATTTGATTTTTGACAAGACCAATGCTTCGCAAATAGACTGATTCAACAGTTGCTACTTTGGCTTTATCTTCTTCTAGGATCGGACTCATAAATACTACTCCAATGTCTTTTAAATATTGTATATTTTGTTTGATGATCATGTTTCGGTACATTGCCTCATGCATCGCAGGAGCGATCATTATAGGAACTCCAGCTCCTAATGCTATTGATAGCACTGAAGTTACCGGCGTATCGTCAATTCCATTTGCAAATTTGCCTATTGTATTCGCTGTGCACGGATAAACAATTATGACATCAGATGTTTCGTAGTTTGCTAACCTTACGTGTTCCAAATCTCCAGAAAGTTCTGAAATAACTGGATTTCCACTAGCCCACAAAAAATATTCTTTATTCATAAATTTTTCAACCGCCTTAGAGATTACCACAGATACTTCAGCTCCATGTCTTATCATAATTCTGATCAAGTCTATCGCCTTGTAGCAAGCTACACTAGCGGTGACACATATTACAATCCGTTTTCCAATTAACTCATTTCCCAAAGTGCATTTAATATCCTTTGACGGATGTATACCATATTTATCATAGTCGTTACTATCAACGAATTTTTTAATGAATGATTTATCTTTACCCATTTCATACTGACCCTAATTATTTTGGATTCAACTTGGGAATATTCTCTTTTGTATTAAGATATTTATTGAATTTCAATAACTCCTCTTCTGAAATAGAAAATGAATGATCTTCATCCGGAAATTTGCTATTCATTACCTCTGAAATATAATTTTTCATTGCGCCCAATAATAACGGAAATGATTCCAAATATCGCTTTACAAATTTTGGTTTGAAGTTATTATATGATCCAACTAGATCATGAAATACCAAAACTTGACCATCACATCCACTACCCGAACCTATTCCAATCGTTGGAATGGTTAGAGAGCGGGAGATTTGTTCAGCCACCTGCCTGGTCACCAGTTCTAGTACTAAACTAAAGGCTCCAGCTTTTTCTATTTCTATTGCTTGTTCGTGCAATG
>JACDCB010000172.1 GCA_013694585.1 Candidatus Nitrosopumilus sp.
GAAACCAGCACTACAACAAGCAAAAGATATTTCAAGACACATATCAAACACGGGAGTAAACGCCGCAAGAACATTTGAGCAAAATTCAAGACAAATAGCAGCAGATGTTAAAGATGCAGCCAATTCAAGCGTAAATACATCTACTACTACCAAAGACTCTACACATCATTAACAAAGCTATAAAAGAAATAATACATAGGCGTAATGTGCATATTAATCCGATCAAGTTGAGCTGAGATTCTTCACTTGTTTCTTATCTTGGGAAAATGGATATACTGTGACGATGTCTTTATCCTATATGACACCATGGGGTTTAGCTAGTCTTATTATACTATAATAAACAATAATTGATACAAAGTGAATATTTTCTATTGATGAGGACAAAAAATACGTACGTGATCCCCTTGCCGAGAGACCTGTTGCAAAGAATAGATAGATCATCTTCTCCTGCTCATGTCGGTAAGCTTCGGAATGCAGTAGATTTTATTGCTCCTAAAGGTACACCCGTTCTTGCTGCAGCAGATGGTGTAGTAACTTACATCAATGATGATTTTAATGTTGGAGGACCTGATGCATCATATTGGTGGTATACTAATTTTATTACAATCAGGCATTCAAATGGGGAATACTCTCGATATGACCACCTTGATTACAAGAGCTCCAAGGTCAAATTAAATCAAATGGTTAAAGCTGGTGAAGAGATATCCAAAGTTGGAATGACCGGTTTTACCTATATTCCACATTTACACTTTCAAGTATATGTATACACAGGGTATAATATTTGGACCGATTTTGAGACTATAGAGGTCAAGAATTTTAGAAATATTTTGTAAATCAGTTCTTAATGCAGATAGAACGGAATAGAAATGAGGTCAATCTAAAATTATAAACTTATGATATTAGTATAAAAAGATATACCACTAGAAGCAACCTCAAATGATATATATAATTCTTCAAATATAATTAGTGGATAAAAAAAATACTACCTATTAGTATGATGATAGGTAACACATATAATAATATGACTTGTAAGGTAATATATGTCGCAAGGAGAGTGGTTTACTACTTACTTACAATATGAAAATATGAAGGATTTGTTAAATGTCATATTATACATGTCACAGTCATTTATGGCCATTACACCAATGCTTTATCAGATCACATTCAAAGATAGGGAAATCCTATTTGTACATACAGGCATGGTTGGAGGTGTTGTGGCCCATTATCATATTTTAAAAGAAAAACCATCCTCAAAATTTGTAGAATTAAATAAAATAACGGCTGAATTTAAACTCACCGACTCAATTGGTAACAATAATCAGTGCATATATATCCCGATTGTTAATTTGATACACTCTACATTATTGTTTCCCGTAGACAACCTCAATTAACAGATTTCAGTTTTCATATTATTGGTCCTTATTCATGTGTGAATCCCTAGCTATCTTTAGCGATTCATATAATTGGTCGGCGATGTGTTGCTATTGCTATGTTGGTAATTTAGTTTCTGTGCGTATGTAATAAAATCGGTACTCATCAAAGATAGTAAGTCCACTCATATCCATACTCTGTAATATAATTTTTTCTTTATTATTTTTTCCTAATAATAGTAATTCCATGATCTTGGCATCGGCCTCATCAAAATAAATACTAGTACTAGTTTGTCTGGACTTTAGATTCTGCAAGTCATTATTACATCATCTAACATACTTTTTAACCATTTATTTGATATAATTGCTTATAATACTCTATTTAGCTTGATTGCGATTTCACTAATCGTAATTTAAACCTCCTGCTAAAGTAACATACTTGAACGTCTAGGTGGTAATCTCAATACATCGCAGTGTTACTCGGCCGACAACGCCCACTAAAATTTAAGAATATTTACTTATTTCCGTGGATTCAGCGGAATCCGTTATTATTTCCACACATACTTGCGAAGCGCAAACTTTTTGAAAGTATTTTATATAGGTCGAACACCAAAAACTAAAGGGAAAATAGGTTAGAAAAGTATGCAGGATTATTCTTTATCTCAGTAATATATTCTGACCAGCTAACCTTGTCTACCAATGGATTCGCCTTTATTTCTTCTAATAGACTGAATAAATGTACTGAGTGTTTGTATACTATTCTGAAAGAAACATTTGTATCCGGATTTCCCATTCTTAAAGACATATCAATAATATTTTTCCTATGGCCTTTGTAGATCTCATTCATTACTTTTTGGCTGCTTCCTTTCTTAGTACTAATGGAGACTTCAGAAATTCTCAAGCCTAACTTTTTTGGATCTAGAGAGTAAGTTTTCTTTAATACAGAAAATTTTTCCAACATACTCCTTCTCCTTTGTATGGTGGAAAGTGGGATGCCAAGCTTTAATGCAATTTCAGAACTTTTTATATCACCATTGTTGAGTAGCTCCTCCATAATTTTCAAGTTAATCTTATCTAGATGCACTGCAGAGGAATCAGGATCATTGAAATCAGCATTAGACAAAATATCTATCTTATCATTTATCAATAAATCCTTAATTCCAGACTTTACCTTCGCAATAGAATCGCCATTAACATTATTTTGATTAGAGGTTGATATCTTCCCAACGTCAAACCTTTTTACTCTCCTGGGCAATACTCATAGAAATTTAGGTATTATGAGATTTAAATTTATCTTTTACCGATCTAATGATACATTCACTCAATAAACCAAGAGAAAACGAGAATTCGAACATCCTAGTAACTTGCAAGTAGATTTAACCCCGTATTACAATACTAAATATCATGTAAATGAGGTTATGCACCATAAGGTTTCAATGGACATAAAGTTAAGTTGGCTACTTTACTATATACTTTCCCTTCCTAGTTCTTTTATTTTCTTGGATAAAATGAAATTAATAATATTTGAAACATTGTCACCTATCAAAAAAACTTGTTCGGACCAGTCGACACTCGTAGCCAGTGGCAGTGCCTTAATCTCCTCTAGTAGAAAGTGTAACTCCTTTGAATTATAATAAACAATTTCAAGACAAAGATTATTAGAACTATTTATTCTTGTTGATGCTCTGATAATGTACTTGTCGTATTTTTTAAGTAATTTTTCTCCAGTTTCCTTTGCCTTACCCTTTTGAATATCAACTAATATAAGAGCAGTTCTAAAACCTAACTGAACTAAATCCATTTCATAAGTTTTTCTAAATATGGTTTTCTCTATCTTTGATCGTCTCCTTTGTATGGTGGAAAGTGGGATGCCAAGCTTTAATGCAATTTCAGAACTTTTTATATCACCATTGTTGAGTAGCTCCTCCATAATTTTCAAGTTAATCTTATCTAGGATGGAAATCCACGTTCTTTCATTATTTTCTGCTGCTTCGGCTGTCTTAACACTAAAATCCTCTTCATTCTTATATCCCGTAACATTCTTAGTTAATAGAACGAACGTATCTTCATTCACCGTTTTTTTCTTCTGATTACCATTAGCTTTTTTAGTAGGTTTTTTATTATTATTGCGATTACTCACTCTAGCATTAGTGACAACATTTTTTGGCGTTTTTCTTGACACGGAACCCATTCAATTAATGTTTTGGCTGTTTTTAAACATATACTATTTGAATGCCATGATTTTTTGCTCATTGTTTACTCGATTTTTGAATTAGAAAACTGAATCTTTGTATCTTCAAACTACATATTTAGTCCAATAATAACTGATTTAACATTGACCTTTGTACAAATAGCTATAGTGAATCACAATTTAATAATTTGCGTAGTGGAATTAGCAAAACATCTGGAAGATGGTAGTGGATATATCAGTTAATTTAATAGAAACACAACATGACATTTTATCTATGGTTCTAGGCATATTTGATAAATACTATATTGAATAGGTTCTAATATGAAATCTATTGGATACTGGGCTTCTCAAGAGCAATACTCTATGCAGGATTTATTTAAGTTCGTACTAGAAGCTGAAAGAGGTGGATTTAACACGACCATGACAAGTGATCACTTTCATCCTTGGCATCATGATGGCGGATTTGGAAATTTTACCTGGGTTTGGTTGGCAGCTGCTGCCGAAAGGACAAAAAGCATGAAGTTTGTTACTGGAGTTACAGCTCCAGTATTCAGATACAATCCGGCAATTATAGGCCAGGCCTTTGCTTCTCTTGATGCGTTGTATCCGGGACGAATTGCTCTTGGAGTAGGAACTGGAGAAGCAATGAACGAGGTTTCGGTGGGTTTTGATTGGCCTTCCCCAAAAATCAGATTAGATAGAACTATTGAAGCATTACAAATAATAAAGAAACTATGGAACAAAGTTGAAAACGGCCAACAACAACAAATGAGTAATGAACCCTATTCTAATTCTAGTAGTATATCAGGTAATGATTTTATTACATTTAAAGGACAATATTTTAAAACAAAGGATGCTAAACTTTATACCCCTCCTTCTTCTGAAAACATTCCTTTGTATATGGCTGCTTCAGGTTCGGAGTCGATCCATGCAGCTGCAAATTATACAGATGGTTTAATAACAATTTCAAAACCAGATCAAGCCAAGGAAGTATTTGATAGGTTTGATAAGGCTGCTCGCGAAGCAGGCAAAGATCCTTTAGAACTTGAAAAAATAGGCAAACCCAAAATATCATATTCTGAAGACTATGACAAAGCATTCAAATCTTCAGATTTTTGGAGAGCTACAGAGATAGAGGATGTATTCAATACTGAAATTAACAATCCATTGAAATTACAGCAAAAAGCTGAACAAGAGGTTTCTGATGAAAAATTAAAAAAATCTACTTTAATAGTCACCTCAATAGAAGATTTGATAAAACCTCTAGAGGAGTATTTTGATGCAGGTTTTACACAAATTTATTTACAGAGTACTAGTCCTGATGAAGTAGAATTTGTACAAAAATTTTGTAATAAGGTACTGCCTTATTTTCGTGACAGGCAATGATTGCTCTTCTAAGTATCGACTACAATAATTAAAAATATCATACATACATATTCATTTTATTCAGCTTCTTGTCTTATAACCCAAATCTTCCTCCATCATTTTTTGCAGCGGTAGCTATTAATATTCAAAGATCATTGTCTAGACGCAAGTAACATAATAGTATCTACAACTAGATTGAATCAATTCAAAGCTATCTCATCCAAGTCATTAAATTATTGTCAAGAATGAATCTCTAATGCAATAAAGAGATTTCAAAGAGATGAACCGGTCAGATTTAAATATGAAGGAACATGTTCACAAACATGCCCACAGTGTATCATTTTGATATTCCAGTTGATAATGCAGATCGAGCTCAACAATTCTACAAGGAGGTGTTTGGATGGAATATGAAGAAATTAAGTAGTCAAGTAAATTCAAAAGTTGAATTATGGATGTGCGAAACAGAGGATGAGAACGGCAGAAAAGGTATTACTGGTGGAATGATGAAACGTGATTCACTACCTACAGTTACAAATTATATTTTGGTTAAATCCATAGATGAACATACTTCAAAAATAAATAACTCCGGGGGTAAAGTTACCTTGCATAAGACAGAAATACCTAATGTGGGGTTTTTTGCAATGTTTTTGGATAGTGAAAATAATCTGTTTGGGCTGTTTGAAAAAGGAAAATAGAATTGGATTATTTCTATCCGTATTGATCACAATAGTAACAACTGTTACTCCGACTACAAACTGAACTGAATTTTTTACTAGAAGGTCTTTCCTCTATGTTATTATGTATTTCATTGCTGGGTTAACCATATCTTAAACTCTTGTATTAAGGGTTTAATATCAATTATATTTCCATCCCACTCCTGGAGGATTTTAACCTGTGATTTTTCTAAACTCAATCCTTTACTTAAGCTATCCATATTGTAAGTATCAGGGATTCGGACCATACAGTTTGCATATCTGGGCCTATGTACAAATTCAGACTTTCCGCCTGTCAAATATCTCCCTGCAAATTGCATAAAAACTTCTGACACATAGTATTCATAGTATCGATTATTTAATGAAAATAGATTTTGATATCTTTCTTTAGAAAATTCAAACTCGTTATCCAGAATCGGGATCTGTACCGGTAAATAAATATGATAGCCATTACCGGTCCACAATACTGTAGGTTGACCGTTGATATCTTTCTTTATTTGCTTTAATGTTTGTTTTAAGAGATAGTCGAGTTTCCTAATTGGGTAGACGCAGGTTGTACAAAGGGAAAGGTCCAAATCAATAAGAATCAAATTGGCTGATTGGATAAGCATTCCGTTAAGTTCTAAAATTTCAGGGTAGGCATTTATAAGACATTCTTTATAATCAGCGTCTCTGCATCTTTGTAATATTTCCTCTTTTGAATTTATGGAGATCAGACCATTTGAACTCAAAGTCATCATTTTGCGCGGAAATTTAGCAGTGGGACTTTTGAAATGGGATAGAATAAAGTCGATGGAGTCTATTTCCACAAGGTCCCCCCTCCAACCTCTATATTTAGAGTTACTAATAAGAATATAATGGTAGATTAATTATTCTGATTCAACAGTATTAGTTCTTGCTCAAGCCAACACGTTGTCTCATTATCAAATTTATCAGTCCTACAACAAAAAGACAAAAAAAGCAACATTTAAAATGAAATATTTGTCAATTTCAAAATCAAAATGTAATGGAAAAAGCTTCTGGTGTAAGTTCCGTATGTAAGGCTACACCTTTGATCTCTAATTCCATTCAAATTTAGAAAATAGTGTAACATATTGGTCAAATAATAGGTTTCATTTTCTATTTTTGCACTCCTTCTTCATTTACAAAACAAAGTAAACCCTCAGATCCATCTAAAGTTGACATAATTCTTTTAACAAATAGTAGAGAGCAAAGGAACAAAACATTTTGACTGCTAGTAAGAGAAGAGATTTCTTTAAGACCGAACGAATCTCATCAAAAGAAATATTGCCTCGCCTAGATTTAACGCCTGTTGTGGTTCAAGTTCATAAAAAAAATTATTTACAGTATAATAGCTATAAAAATATCTAAATATTATCACATGTTATTATTCTGTTCAAAACAATAATATGGTATAAATACTAATTTAGGATTATTAAATCAACATAAACTTTGATACGGATAAGATTTTCGTAGAAACGGGATGTAATAAATGGAATGCACTGTATTACACTACTATTGCATCTCATTTCTATGTTTGAAGTCCAATGTTATATCTGACTATGGTTAATAAATTTAGAAACAAGTATGTTAAATATTTAAAACCATTATCCACTGCCTTTACCACCTTTTCACTTTTTCTTTTTTAGGTAATAACGATGTAAAATGATTTTAAATACTCCAAACTAAAAGAGATAAATTAAATAATCTTTATTACTATTTTTTGGTACATAATTTTTGAAGGTTCCATTAGACAAATCCATTTGCGTTTGAAACAAAAAAATACGATTGGACCATTTGGATGTTAATAAGAATGTGTTAAGCTATTTTGTTAATCTTGATAAAATAGGCACAGATTATTTAGTTGTGATTAGATAATAGGAGGTCGATATAAAAATAGGTGGATGAGGTCTTATCTTCCCATAAGAAGTGATGGATAATGATGATCATTGACTCATTTCACAAATCTAATGGACGATATACAAATCCCTTTATGAAGGAACATAAGTTCAAATTTATATTGTAAATAACTACTCATAAAGTAGGGCGTAATTCAAATTGGTCATGAAACCTAAAGTATCGGTTTTCATCGCTATGAGTTTAGATGGTTTTATGGCCAGAACGGATGGAAGTATTGATTGGCTGGATAAAGCTAACCTCAAAGTGCATGAGGGCGAGGATTTTGGTTATAACATATTCTTAGAGTCAGTAGATGCACTCATCCTGGGTAGAAATACCTACGAAGCAATTCTAAAATTTGACTTGTGGCCATATAAAGAAAAAAGAGTAATTGTGCTAACTACAAGTAAAATCAAAATTCCTTTTAATTTAGCAAATACTGTTACCGCATCAAAAGAATCTCCACAAGACATACTTAAACATTTAAGCGACGAAGGGATTAAGCATGTATATATTGATGGAGGAATTACTATTCAACGTTTCCTTTCATTAGGATTGATTGATGAGCTAACGATAACGATTATTCCTTTGCTAATCGGCGAAGGTAAACGACTTTTTGGATCGATACCAACAGATATTACTTTAACACATTCAAAAACCACTATCTATGATTTTGGTTATGTACAACTCAAATACTTTATTTAACGAGAATAAATACGGGAACTAAAGTTCTTTTTTGTTTTTTTGCTTCATTGGATCCATGCCTGTAGAATATTTTCTTTGAGGCTTAGTCCACTATCATCATAATTCTCATTGGAGACATCATCAATTGAAAAAATACAAAATCAAAATAATGAATAACCTGTCAGGTAGACTTCCAATATTTGTTCAATCCTAATTATGTGTATACCAGATTTCTTAGGATCAAGTATTTTATCGAAAAACAATGTTGAATGAATTCAATAATTCAGATATTGAGTAAGCAGCACCCATAAATTGATTGCTCAATTCTAAATCATAAAATCAATTAAATCAGGCTAATTTTATGAAAAAAGAATAGTCTAGGATCAAAAGACAGACATGGTAACAAACTAATCAAACTAATCAAACTAAATGTTTTTTTTTACATCTTATTGCCATAAAGATATGTCTTTATGTATGTTATTCCACCAGCTATAACTCCTACACTTAAGATCCCAATTGAAATTGCTATGGGTGTAATGAAAGAATTCATTATTTCGATATTCTCTTGGCCTATATTTCCCTCAGTAAAAACAGACAAAATTCCAGAACCAGCCAATCCAACAAAAATCATGAGTATGGTTGCTAGAGGACCTCCAACATTCATTCCCAACAGATGGATCCAAGCTAAAATATTCACAAAACCTGAGATCTTTTTTGTAAGATTAATCTCCAATTGAATATAAAACACTGCGGTAACTGCGATGGCAACAATAAATATGAGATAAAATATTATCCCAAGGAAGAACCATTTAGCAGGACCATCAAAGGACAATGATAGAAATTGGATCATGTCTATTTTACTAGAGAAGATGAACTGAGATCCTACCATCAAAAGGGCAATTGAAGTAAGTAAACCACCTTGGATTATGGCTGAGAGTATAAAACGATTGCCCCATTTTGCTCTATTAATATCATTAATCATACTGCAATACATCATCTCTCACCTAATATGGATTGATTAGAAATTTCAACGACAAAGTAAATTAATAACAATATAAGCTAAGCAAGGACAGGATACCCCGGCTTAAAGTTTGGTCCCTCAATTTCTCACAAAAGAATATTCAGTATTTTTTTGGGTATATACTCTTACACAAGCAGCAACTCGTCTCTCTATCCTTGTAGAAGTTCTTGTCCACCATTCATTCGCAAGTGGTCTACCACCTACATGTGATATACATATGTGTGTATAACGC
>JACDCB010000174.1 GCA_013694585.1 Candidatus Nitrosopumilus sp.
ATTTATAGTTTCATACTCTTTTAGGGATTAATTGATTAGTTCTTCTTTTCAATAGTATCATACAGGGGAAGGATACGACAGAGATTATTGTTGCAGTGATAAAGATGAGATTATAAGATAACTGCGAAGGAAATGATTGTCCCTCAATACCGTTAACTGACTCTTGATAAGCTTGCATAAATGTTGAGGCAATTACTGGACCTATGGAACTACCCATTAATACTAATACCACTGATATTCCTATTGAGACTCCGCTATACTGATGGGGTGTATGTTGTAATGTGATATTGAAAGCTCCTACTTGTGTCAATGACAATCCTGCTGAGATTATTACCAAATTTATTGCAATTACAAATTCATCAGCATGAAATACAAATAAACTAGCAAAACCAATTGTAGTCAAAACACTTCCTACAATAATTGGCTTAAAATTGCCTATTTTTGATACTATAAATCCTGAGGATGGAGCAAATATTAGGAAAATTATCATGAACGGCAATTGTACCATTGCACTATCTAATGCATCCCCACCAAATCCAAATGGTATTGGGCTAGTTACCAAAATTGGTATGGTTTGATATATCATAAACATTGTTATTCCAAAAACTAAGAGGAGAATATTCGAGGGAAGCAAAATCTTATCTGAGATTAATCTGAGTGGTATTAAAGGATCCTTTGCTTTTCTCTCAATGATTACAAATGCTATCATGGAGCAAATTGTAAGTGTAATGAGTGAAACCATGACAATACCATCAAATGATGTAATATTATTGGATTCGCCATTTATGTTGGCAAAATGAGTTAAAGTTAATAAGAATGCTGAAATTGAAAAAGCTAACGATATTGCTCCTTTAATATCAATATGATGTCTGGTTTTCTTGTCTCTAAGGTTATTATGATTTAATTGTACGTTTTCCTTTTCGGGTAGGTTGAAATTTGAATTTTGTTCAACTTTGTCGTCGGTATTTGATGTGTCATCATCCTTTATT
Organism: Candidatus Nitrosopumilus sp.; assembly: GCA_013694585.1. Classification (GTDB taxonomy): domain Archaea; phylum Thermoproteota; class Nitrososphaeria; order Nitrososphaerales; family Nitrososphaeraceae; genus Nitrosocosmicus. Next base: position 990 of record JACDCB010000174.1, read on the forward strand.
CGCTTCTTTATTATGATCCAAAGTATTATTGCCACCGGTATTATGGTGAAAAATGTAGCTTGCCATCCAAAATTTTGGACTATTGTCCCACCTATGGCTATTCCAACTACTGATCCTGCGGCAAACATCGAACTGAAGATTCCTACACCGATTGCAATCTTGGACATCGGGAATTGGTCTCTTATGATGCCAAATGCGATGGGAAACATCGAAATGCCTATCCCTTGAATGATTCTAGCCAGAATTAAAGTGTAAATATTAGTTGACATTCCTCCAATTGCGATTCCGACAATGTAGATAATGAAAATCACAAGCACCATTTTCTTTCTACCGTATACGTCTGATAATTTTCCTGCAATAGGTGTCATGACTGCTCCTGAAATTAAGTAGGCCGTAAGAATCCATGATGAGGTACTATATGAAATATCAAAATCTCTAATTATATCACTAATAGCTGGTAAAAGCATGGTTTCTCCATACATCGTGATTAAAATTGTCGATCCCAATATTGCCAATGTTATCCAGGTGGATTCGTGAATCTTCTCCGTGTCATTTGTTTTTGTATTTTTCATGAATAAATATCCCAGTTTAGTGAAAAATGGTAATAATGCTACTCGATTATACGGCTGGAATTTTAACTTCTTTCTCTAATTTGCTTCTATGTTCTCTATAATCTTCATCAATCTCCACTGCTGCTTGAAGTATCTTGCTTTTTATTGTGTTAGATGAATTGATAAACATCTTTGTGTCTTTGGGAAGGCAGTGACCTCCTATTCCATCTCTTGGTTCTAGTACTTCTACATTCCATTTTGTATTAAGTGATTCACGTAATTCCATGAAACTAATGCCGTTAGACTTGCAATAAAGGTAAAGCTCTTCTGCAAATGCTATTTGGAGATATCTATGAGCATTTTCTACTATTTTTGTTAGTTCTGCTACTTCAACTGACGATACTGGATGCATTGGAATTGATAGACTTTTTATTCCAGCTGCTTTTGTTGCTGCTCTTGATGATGTTGGTTGTTGTTGTTTGGGGTGCGTATCGTTATTTGAAATGGTGTTAGAGGTAGATGTGAAAGAACTGGTGGTATTCTTGTTGTCAATTAGGGATGTTTTTGATAACATTGTTGTTGCTCCTCCTGCTCCTCCCCCTTCGCTGCCAACTGTTGTTGTTTGGGGTATTACCTCACGTCCATCATAAAAGTTAAGACCGTGTTGTAAACAGCAGTTGCTTACACCTCCTACAAAGCGTAATTGATTAACACCGTGAACTTCTTCTTCTAATGCATACCATCTATGTGGTGCATGTACAACGTGTAATCTATGATCTACTTTTTCAAATACTTTTTTTGATGTACCTTTTGGTATTGTACTTTCAATTGATATTAGTGCACCTGCTTTAGCTTCTCTAGATATCTTTTCAACAACAGACATCAAACCATCTACTTGTGGGGTAAACATATCATCTGATCTATGCGTAGACACACAGATAATTAATACGTCAAAATCACCAAAGTTTGTTGCTTGTTTTATTCCATAATTGGATTCAGCTGATTGCATGGTTTTTTGATTTATATCATATCCAAAAGTATCAAAACCATGCTCTTTAACATACTTTGCAACTGGAAGACCCAGCTGGCCTAGTCCTATAATAACTACTTTGTTGCAGTTGTTTTTATAATTATAATTATACATTCTTTTGGTTTCTTCTTTCAACTACTGTAAAAGAATACATAATGATTTCTTATGATTCTTTTATTCTTTAAATCTATTACTTTTTACTATAATAATTTCTACTATGGTTTAAATCCAAAGATGCTAAACCCTATCCAAGTTAATTGATAGTCT
>JACDCB010000176.1 GCA_013694585.1 Candidatus Nitrosopumilus sp.
TTTTCTGATGGCGCTAAACTAGTAGTTTGTCCTTGTACAAATGACCATGGGGTGATTGATTCGATTGTTGTAAATAATATTAGCATAATACACGTTGTAAATCCTAAAATAGCATAAATTTCTATTAAACTATGTCTTCTTTTTATACCTTCCATTACGGAAAAAACCAACACAAAAAATATAAAGATTTCACTTTGGTTTGACTGTCATCTTCTTTAAAATAATATTTCGACCATACTCTTCGATCAATAATGCGGAATGCCGTCATAGACCGTACTTTAACAAATTAATTTTATTTGGAAGTAGCTTTTTCGTAAACAAAAGCTTGATTAATTTAACACCTTGTAAGGAGAAAATACTATTTTTGGTTATACGTATGATACTGTAATGTATTTTAGATCATCTCCATTGACTTTTTTATATGTTTGTATACGTTTTTTCTCTCTGGCCCAATATGTATAAAATTTACATGCTTTAGGGTTATTATCTAGCCCGAGTTACTATTTCTAATATCCAATTTAGTATCAATTTTCAAGGGTTTGTTGGCCCATTTTGCTATCCATTCTCTTATGATATTAGCACTAACCTCTGCCTTTCTCCTAACAAATCCGTCTATATCGCTCCTCGCAATGGTAATTAATTCTTCAATTGAGTCGTATGTTCTCTTGTCAGGGAATATATCAAACTTAGCGTCATCATCCGAAAGTGCAGTGCAAGCATTCATCTTTATCTTGCGTCTATCGTCTCTTAACAATTCTTTAAGCCTATTAAAAACGACAAGATTCATTTTTGTCACAATGGGATTAATAGGGTCAGATTTGTATGTCAGAAATTTGCCCAAACAAGCTGTAGCTTTTGCCCTCACAAAGTACTCCTTTGATTGACCAGTATTTTCTAGAAAAAAATTCACAACTTCCAAGTATGTATCTTGATCTTTTTCTTTCGATAGTTCCTTTAGTCCTTCTAATGCACCTGTTGCCAAATTGCTCTGGAATGTATTAGTGGTATCGACCAATTTTTTTAATATGGAAATAATTCCTTCTTTTTCTTTTTTATTGAGTAATCCTTTACAACTTTTACCTATGGCAGTCGCTGCAACAGACTTTACGAAAATACTATCCGTATTTGATGTCTGAATAAAGGCTTCAAGCAATTCGATTGAATTAGATCTTTCAAATATTCCAATATTCTTTATAACCGCTTTTTTTATTTCCGGTCGCAAATTGTCAAAGGATGCTCTGTTTCTAAGAATTGATATTAATGCTTGATATGCTCTATCGGATTTTTCGTAATTATTCTTGTCATAAAAAGAACCAATAGTATTGGCAGCCTCTACTGATACTCCATAGAATATGTCGTCCGTTATGCTATCTTGTAATGCTGTAATTATTTCTTCTGAATACAGATTCTTGAGTAAACGTACCGCGTTAACCCGTTCTATGACTGTATCTCCATTCTTCATTTGATTAACGAGTAATCTCTTTAATTGAAAGTCTTCAGTTTCATTTAGGATTTTAATAGAATTTATGTTTTTGAGAACTTTAAAATCTGGATCGATTGAGATTGTATCTAATGAAAAGTGACTATTGATAGAAACAGTACTTTCGGAAGTATATGCATTCACATCCATTAAATGTAATATCTGTCGTTTCTTTCCTTTACCTTCTAAGAGATTAATTTTGATCTCTAACTGGAATTTATAGTAAATAGGACTTTCAGCACTGTTCAAATTGTCATTACCTTGTCTGATTTTTATAGTTAAATTTTTGGTGGAATTTCCATCAGCTTTTGAGTCAATATCTTCCAGGATAAAGTCGATATGCAAATCGGGATGTCCTTCTCTATAGATCCATTGATCAAAGAAAGAATGCATTTCAATTCCTGAGGTCTCCTCCAATATTCTCAACAAATCAAGGGATTCAGCGGATTTGTGTTGGTATTGTGTTAAATACGTTTTTAACGACTTTCTGAAATTAAGATCTCCTAGATAGGTACGAATCATGTGAAGGATAAATCCTGCCTTCTCGTACGCATGAGCATCAAATAATTCGTCAGGATGTTTATATAATTTGGTAACTATTGGTCTATGATATTGGTCGTTGGCTTCTTCAAAATATATATCTGTATTTTTAATCAGGTTGTAATGGAATTCATCCATTCCTCTTGTTCTTTCCCAATATAATAACTCGCAATAAGTAGCAAACCCTTCATTTAACCAAATGTGCGGCCAGTCTTTACATGTTACCATATCACCGAACCATTGATGCGCAAGCTCGTGGGCAATCAAAAAAATGTCATTACGATAGTCCATGGATGTTATTTTATCATGTAGGACGTTTCTTGTTAACGTGGTACAACTACTATTTTCCATACCGCCAAATTCAAAATTATCAACTGCGCTCTGAGAATATTTTTGAAATGGATAATTAGTATTAAAATATTCTTCAAAGAATTTTAGCATTTGTGGCGTCTCTGAGAAAGTTAACATTGCATCTTCTTCCTTAATTTCTTCTGGCCAATAATAGTAC
>JACDCB010000178.1 GCA_013694585.1 Candidatus Nitrosopumilus sp.
TTCTGTTCACTTCCAATATTAGCGGCCAGATTACGTATTCCCAAACTAACCGGCGATTTTCAGTCGAGGATGCGTGTTTTCCCTTTTTTCTTTCCTTTTGTTTGTAATTCTCTAATGTCATTTTCTCTATGTTTTGATCTTTATTATTAGACTTGATATCATAGTCACATTTAAACATCCGGTTTTATAATTCTACATACATGGCATTATCTCACGGGGAAGAGGAAACAGTTAATGATGTCTCCTCCGCACTAGATGAGCTCTCAAAAAAATGGAAGATAGATCCAATTGTTAGGGATGTACATCTTAGAAAACGTACAGACATTCAAGATTATACAATTAAGATAAACCAGGTCACTTATCATATCCCTTTTTTATCTGAATCATCTCTTTTTTTACTGTGGGATTGTTTATGGCCAGATTGTCATAACTGCTGTGATAAGCAAGGAAGGTTACCCTTAACATCTGGAGATATAGCCAATATTTCAAAACAGTTGGGATATGAAACAAAATCGTCCTTTCTGCGGAATGAAACTTATGTAGCAACATGGGACAATGATTCCACTTCAGATTCAGACTCTCAGGTAATAACTACTTTAACCATGCTTAATTTGAAGAGAAAGCAGTCAGAAAACGAAACTGACAATGGTCATCAATTAACGTGCAGATTCCTAGATGAATGTGGATCGTGTCAGCTCCATCCGAATAAGCCTGGAGTTTGTTGGCTATATCCTTTTTTTTCGTGGAGTCAAAATGAAAAGAATTTAGTTTCTGTACATGCGTCATTTCAACTAACAGGCGATTGTCCCGGTTTCTACTTGAGTAAGAACTTGGATGATGTTATGCCGACTCTAATCAAATATTCCGAAATAATATATAATTATACAATGAATGTTAACACTACAATTAGAGAAGGGTTTGGAAAAATCGACGTTATTAACTAATAGAAGAAATACTTTTCATAACAAAAAATAGGTTATTTTGATTCGGCGTACCTATTGTTAACATCATCCCAATTTATCAGATTCCACCAAGCATTGACATAGTCGGGTCTTTTATTTTGATATTTGAGATAATATGCGTGTTCCCAAACATCACATCCTAATAATGGTGCGAGATTTTCTGTCCTAGGACTCGTTTGATTAGGCATGGATTTATAGTCTACTTTGTTGCTCTTTGGGTCAAATACTAACCATCCCCAACCACTTCCTTGAATACCTACCGTACTTGTAGAAAACCTTTCCTTCAAAGCTGCAAAACTTCCAAATGAATTATTTATTGCCTCGGCAATAGATCCTTGTGGTTCCCCTCCGCCGTTTGGAGATAAATTGTTCCAGAAAATTCGATGATTGTCAAATCCACCGCCATTAAAATTTATTGCTGATCTTAAATCATTGGGTACACTCCCAAGGTCACTAAGAATTTCTACTATATCCTTTTTTTGAATATCTTGAGGACATTTTTCAAGAGCTGCGTTAAGATTGTTGGTATATGTTTGATGATGTTTTGTATAATGGATTTCCATAGTTTTTGCATCTATATGTGGTTCTAATGCATCATAGCTGTATGGAAGAGGAGGTAATTCGTATTTATTCATTAAACAATTGTGTATACGAAACCTTTTATCCTTTTCCTTTTCTTTGATCCGTTGCTTTGGCCCTGAATTCTCACAAATAATGGTTTAAAGGGACTAACAAACGCAATTATTACCTGAGGCAATTTAGCATCAATCGGAAACATATTTATTTATTCTAAGTAGAATAAAACGATATTATGGTAATCAATAATGATCTCCTTGAACAACGTAAAAAGGTTTCAGAGCATCGTCCCAAATTTAAGAGACAAGAAAGCTGGAGATATAAAAGATTAGCTGTCAACTGGAGAAAACCCAAGGGCGTTGACAATAAGATGAGAAAGCAAGTCTCAGGAGTGCCAGCATTGGTAAAGATCGGGTACCGTGGCCCTAAAATATCACGTGGGTTACATCCTTCTGGTTATGTTGATAATTTGGTTCACAACGTTAAGGATTTGATGTTGTTGGATAATACTAAGGATGCGGCCCGTATAGCACATACTGTTGGAAACAAGAAAAGACTAGAAATTATCTCAAAAGCAGAGTCAATGGGCATCAAACTAATAAACGGAAAAAAAGCTGAATCCGATTCATCCAAATCCTCAATCGTGAAGAAAGATCAAAAGTAGTGATATAAATGGTAGTAAATATACATAAAAAAAGAGAACTAGCATCCCGAATTCTTGGAGTTGGGGTTAATAGGGTAAGATTTGAACCTGATAAATTAGATGACGTGGCCGATTCAATTACACGAGAAAATATAAGATCTTTAATAAGTAGTGGGTCCATCTGGACCGCAAAAGTTAAAGGCACTTCTAGGGGTCGAACAAGGACAAAACTCGCAACTAAGAAAAAACATGGAACTGGTCCAGGATCCAAAAAAGGCAAAAAGACAGCTCGAGTTGGTAAAAAGGAAGTTTATGTTATCAAGGTACGATCGATGAGAAGGCATTTAAAGATATTAAAAGAGAGAAAGGATATAACGAATGAACAATTTTGGGCACTCTATAAAAAAGTAAATGGTGCTCAAGTACGCTCCTTGTCTCATCTTAGGGAACTTGTCAAGATAACAAAAACTCATTAAAATAGTATTTCATTATCCTCATTTTTTTCAATCACGACAATTCTAACTTTTTAATAATTTGTATTTACTATAATTCTTTAAGACACCACAGGATAATTTCTTTAAATCTAGGAACGTAATCAAAATTGTCCATTTCATTATAGTTGATCCAGTAATAGTCTGAATGTTCCCAATCTAATATTACTTTCCTGGTGTTCGAAACAAAACAGAAAGGTTGGATGATTACCATCAACTCGTTGTGAATATGAACATTTAATTGATTGAATATTTTTCTTAAAATTAATTCATCTTTGTTTATTCGTGTTTCTTCATAAATTTCTATCAAGGCTCTAGATAGTAAATCTTCATTTGTTTCAAGATATCCGCTCACCCCTGCCCATTTTAATTGCATAGTTTTAACTTTCATACTTCTGTGTAAAATCAAAACTTCACTTTGGTTTTTTAAAACTGAGGTTACAACCATTGAAGGTTTGTTACGACTTGAATCACTAATAACCTCGTCCTTCTTCATTTTAATTCTTGATTTATTATTTGCAGTATAAGTTAATCTAAGTTTAGGACATTGGTTGTGAATTTGGAATTAGATTTTATTAATCTATCTTGCGGTTACATCTTTTTGGGTTGTTTAATGATTTATTTTTTATTTAATTGATTCTATTTTGATACTTTGAACTGAGAATAAAAAAGCTATACTGTGAGATCAGACGTACTTTGTCTCTAATTCTTGAGTTCTTAGGAGTGATAATATTCTATCCTTCTCACTACCCATTCCTTTTTTGTCAATATAAATACTGGTCACCTTTTCAATGCTTTTTCCCCCCATCTGTTCTAACATTTCATTACTAATGAATCTCAAATTATGTTTACTAGCAATAGATGCAAAGGCGATATTCGAAGTTAGAATTAGATTGTTAAATTTTTGCGGATAATGGTTTCCACCCAACCCTATTGCGATTTCTGATTCTTCAACATTCGCTTTTTCACTCACATTTTGAATCGTTTGGATTAAACACTCACAAACCAACTTGGCTGTTTTCTTATTGCTCCATTCTTCTTCAGAAGATCCTATCTCTATGAACAAAATTGGATTTGAAGATGATGTTGGCCCATGATGCGAGGCTTCAATGGTCAGATCATACTTGGGCAGGCTGTTTTTCATCGAATATAAATTTTTCATGTACACTTTTTGAAAACTAGGGTACGCAACACCTATCTCAGATGGTGCTCCGCCCAGTGAATTATCTATTGAAAAATTTCCTGTAAAGTGGGATGTCAATGTAGGTATTTTACTCTTTGAGGCATGTTTAGATAAGAAGATTAGTACGCTGTTTTGAAATTCAGATTTTTCAATGTTTTTTAAGTGAATTAATTCTTCGTCTGTTACAACTAAATTCAAATTATGATATTTTTTGGACTTTAGAAATTTAATTTTGGAATCAGAAGCTCTAACCTCTTGATTTTTGTCAATTTCAAGTTTAGAATAATCATTGAGAGAACAATAGTCCTCAAACTCTATCTCATTTTTCAAATAGTTTAGCATTGTAAAACTGGCAATATCTTTGGAAGATGTTATGATTGTATACTTGCTTATCAAGAAGGACTAGAGATCTTGATTTAGATTTATTTCTTATTTCTATAGTATAAGCATTAAAATTGATATTTGAACCAAATGTTATAAACTTATAAATTCCAAAACAAATACGTTTAATGATTCTATAAGTATGCCAAAAAACCTCCACAAAGACGATGATGATTTGGATTTGATAGACTTGAATGATGATAAGTCTAATAATGATAATAATGAATCTGATAAAATTGACACTGTCAAGGATCTTGATAAGGGTCAGGATGAAAAAAAATCAACCAAGACCAAGTCAATTAATAAAAACAATACAAAGGGGGCCAAAGATGTTAATCTAAGTGCAAAGGAATATGGAAATGCCAGTGAGAAGGAATCAGAAGATTCTGACAGCCAATCTGGGGATTCTTCTCTGTTATCAAACGACGAGGATAGTGATTCAAAATTTTTTGTTGTTAGGGTGGCAGGTGGTCAAGAAAGCATGATAGCATCCATGCTTCAGAGTAGATTACATTCAAAGAAAATAGAAGGTATATACTCGGTTTTATTTTTAGAAAATTTTAAGGGTTATGTAATCGTTGAAGCAGTAGACTCAAATATCGCATATGAGGCTTTGCATGGAATCCGACATATACGGGGGCAAATAAGAGGTGAACTTCCCTTTAAAGATCTGGAGGGTTATCTCATTAAGAAACCAGTAGTTACTGAACTAATTATAGATGACACGGTAGAGATTATTGCTGGACCGTTCAAATCCATGAAGGCCAAAATAATGCGAGTTGATTATGAAAAGCAAGAAGCCACGGTAGTTTTACTTGATTCTCCATATCAAATACCTGTAACCGTTGACGCCAATTATTTAAAGAAGTCTTTATAGAATTATAAGTGGTTTTTACATTAGTCATTTTGTAATATCTTATGAGTGAAAAAAAAGTTGTGAATGCATTAGTAAGTGGGGGCGAAGCTAGCGCGGGGCCACCT
>JACDCB010000201.1 GCA_013694585.1 Candidatus Nitrosopumilus sp.
CTCATACTAAATGGGCTTTCCCAAAGAAATTGCCAATTGAGAAAATATGAAAGCAATAAGTAATTACTAGCAGATAGAGTCTTAACTGATACGACGCTTGATAACCCTTATCACTATACGTTTCTAAATTAAACTTGGGTAAAAATAAGATAACCGATTTTTTTTAGAATTTATGGAAGTATTTCTAATTCTTGATTGATCGCGTTTAATGACAATTTAATGATTCTATCGAAGGAATCATTCAAAATTTATGATATAATAGTGATTAAATTACATTAATAACGAGATATTTATTGACACCCTTAATAGATTCAATGAATATAAGTAATTATGACAAATAGAAAAATTTTAATCGAGGTGTAATGAGTTTAAATTCTCCTTATATTGGTTATGTAAATAAAGAAACAGTTGATAATTTGGTCGTATTTGAAGAACAAAATGAAAGAAATGATAGTACTTTTTCTGAAATTAAAACAACGGGTAGCAATCTCTTAATGGATCTAACAATGAGGGAAATATCAAGAAAATTTCTAGTAAATAGGAGTAATCCCTTAAATGTTGATGACATAATTAAGATAAGGCACCTTTCTACTGATAGGTTCAAAGAACCCGCAATCCATTCCAATTCCTTGCTCAGCAAAGAAGTCAAAATACTAAATGAAGACTTTGTAGGCTTTATCATGAAAGAAACAACGGATAAAATAGTTGTATTTGGGAATTATGTACAGAGATATGATATTCCAAAATCAAAAATATATAAAGTTGAAGGTAATGTTATTTTAAACATAAATGTCGCTGAATTTCTAACATATGAAGTAAACAGCTATACCTCCTTACCAAAATAGTAATATCCTTAAATACAAACAATTTTAAAAACATGGAAAAAATGATATTTCTATATCAAAAAAATCCCTAATAAAAATGAAATATAACAAAACTCACAAATAATCCTAAAGATGCGGAAAGGCCTATATGCCAATTGACTTTTTTATATGCATCAGGAATTAATTCTTCTGTTACAAAAGACATCAAGGCTCCGGCTGCAAAACTAAATACAATAGATAAATAATATTCATTTAAAAATAGTGTTAGAAAATATCCAATTGGACCTCCAATGGCGACAAACAAGAATACTAAACTCCATTGATGGACAATTTGTTTTTTGGATTCATTCTCTGCAATTAATTCACGAGTACCTACAATGGTAGCTGTAAAATTGCCAATGAATAATGCTAAAGCAGTCGGGAAGAGGCCCGGAATACCCAAAGCGATCATTACCCCTATCATAATAGTTTCTGGATGACTATCTGCTAATATGCCAATAATTATTAACTTGCCTGATCCTTTTTTTTCTTTCTGTACTTCAATACCTTTATCATTATTTTCTTTGTCTGTTAAGTTACTATAAGAATCATCAGAATCTCTTGAGTATTTAATATGTTTTTCATTTTTAGAGGATGGAGAAGATTTGTTTTGAATTTTATACCGAGTGATACTGAATGTAATTGCACCTATAGCAAACCCGATCCCCATCGTAAATATGTCGCCGAGTTTAACTGATTCCACTATAATACTAAATGTTATTGCTCCAATGAAAATACCTGATGAAAAGGATGCAAGATCTGCTCGTAATCTTAAAGGATGTCTATATTCTTTGGATATGATTGAGGCTATTAAAAAAGGAGACGCTACAAATAATGATGCTATAATCGCTATTAATAGTGATTCTAAAGATAAATCAGTGTATTCAACCATATTGGAATCTATCAAATAAAGTGATGAAGTAAAATATATATTGATTCACAACTCAACTTTATGTTTTAATATATAGTTACATTAATTAATTTTAGAAAAGATAAATTTATATCAACCATGTAGTTGCTCAATCTTACACTGGTTAACTAAAAAATAAGAATTAAACATATCTTCTGGAGTGTCAATTCACAAGACTATTTCATAAACATAGGCAATACATTTGATCCTCATCTTTATCTGCAAACAGAAAATGAATATGAAATAGCATGTCCTATCCTTGTCAAAAATTAATATCTTGTTAAAGCATTCCATATTGTTCCTTAATTTTTTCCTTTAAATGTAATTGTTTATCCATAGATATAGATTTACTAAGGAAACTATTTAAGTTAGTAAGAGAAATTTGGTAAAGTAAGTGAAATTAGAGAAACTAATAGGAGATAATGATCCAAACAAAAGAAAAACTTCTACGAAATTACCCATCCTTGATGATGATGAAAACAACTCGTGTAATTTTTATGGATATGATGTTGAAAGCTTAATGAAAGAAACCGCGGAATTAAGAAATATAATTACCAAGAGAGGAACTCTAGAAATCTTGATACCACTCTGTTGTTCCACTGATCCAGTAAGATATTTGACATTCAAAAACTCTATGAAAGGCTTTAGTAGCAAAACACTTACTACCCGCTTAAGAGAATTAGAAAAAAATGGAATTTTAGATAGACAATATTTTAATGAAATTCCACCTAGAGTAGAATATCGTCTCACTCCTAAAGGGCAAGAACTTGTAGAATCTATAATTAACTTATTACAATGGATGCGTAAATGGTCGACTAAATAATCGTTTTTAAATTTGAAAACTAACTGATGTTTGTTGATAAGATTCAAGGATATTTCATATTCTTTATTTTTCTTCTTTATTGCTGGGCTATGTGAGAGGTGGTGGATACCTTGTATGGCTGTGGCTAAGAGAGAGTTATAGCTGGGTTTTTGGAGTGTTAGGTGGATTTGTTTTGTTTATGTATGGAGTGATTCCAACCTTCCAAAAAGCACATTTTCATAGAACTTATGCAGCTTATGGTGGAATATTTATTCTAATGGCTATAGGCTGGGGTTATTTTTTTGAAGGAATAGTT
>JACDCB010000207.1 GCA_013694585.1 Candidatus Nitrosopumilus sp.
TTCCATCAGTTACAAGTACCGTACAAGCTAGCATTTTGACAGGAAAATATCCAAGAGATCATGGAATTATTTCAAACGGATTTTTTGATAGAGAAAACCTGCAGACTTTATTCTGGGAGCAATCTACTAATTTGGTTCGGTCTGAAAAAATCTGGGATTCTTTAAAAAACAAAAATAGCATGCTTAAAACAGCAATATTATTCTGGCAAAACTCGATGTATTCAAACAATGACTATGTTGTTACTCCTCGTCCTATTCATTTAGAAAACGGACAGATGGATATATGGTGTTACTCTAAACCAGTAAACTATTATGAGACAATAAGCAAAGAAGTTGGCGAATTCAATTTAATGAATTATTGGGGCCCATTTGCATCTATAAAGTCCTCTGAATGGATAACAAAATCAGTACAATACACTATCAAAAACCATCGTCCAAATTTGATGTATGCTTATTTCCCCCAACTCGATTATACCGCGCAAAAATTCGGTAAATCGAGTTCGCAGGTGACCGATGATTTAAAACATATCGATGGCTGCGTTGGTAATATTATAGAAAAGGTTAAGGAAGCCGGTATATTTGATGATACTCAATTCCTCTTGTTATCTGAGTACGGATTTAACGATGTTAAGGATGCAATACCAATAAATAGGATTCTAAGAGAACAGGGATTGCTTCAAGTAAGAACAATAAATGGAAAAGAGTATATTGATTATGAGTATAGTGATGCCTTTGCAGTAGTGGATCATCAGATAGCACACATTTACCTAAAGGATAGTAATAGTACAAGTAAGGCGAAAATTAGGAGTACACTTGAAGATGTTCCTGGAATAGAGAAAGTTTGTGAGGAGAAAGAAAAACAGAAACTTTACATTGATCACGAAAGAAGCGGCGAACTCATAGCCATTGCGGAAAAAGACAGATGGTTTAGTTACTACTGGTGGTATGATGACCAAAGAAAAGAAATCTCTAACCCAGATGTAGGTGGAATTGATGATAATAGCAAAGCACCTAGCTTTACTAAAACAGTAGATATTCACAGAAAACCCGGCTATGATCCTCTAGATCTATTCATAGATCCGAAAAGAAAGTGTATTTCTACAGATACACGCCTTATCAAAGGCTCACATGGAAGGCCATATGATATTGAATCTGGAGAAGGATTATCTACGTTTCTATCGAGCAAAAAGATTGAACATATTAGAAAAGATAATTTTGACGGGCACCCCGTAATAAAATGCTTGGATATTTTTGACATTGTAAGGAAGAACTTTGTTTAAAAAGACGGGAAAATTAAATTGGACATTCGCAGACTATAACAGAGAAAAAGAATCAACATAAAAATGACATTTTCATATTCTATTACCTTATCTTCATTTTTAAATATACAAAAAAACGATATAGAAACGCTAGAGAATTTAAGCCAGTTAGGCTTAACTGAGGTCGAACTATATGGAGAACCAGATGATATAGACTGGAAATATTTCAAGGATGTTCTAAATTCATTTGACGCAAATGTAATAGGAATCACCGGGATTTGGGGTAAGTCGAGTCCAAATGGATGGAAAAGGCGGCTACTGAGTAACGATAAATCATTCTTAAAATATGCTGAAGATTATGTATTAAAGTGTATAAAATTATGTAACTGTTTTGGAGGAAAACGAATTAATCTATGTTTGATTTCAGATCCTATTTATTCTTTTGATGTAACTCATAGGAACGTTACAGAAAATAAAAAGACCAAAGTTTTGGAAAGTTGTGTGCCTTTGTTGACCCGTCTTTTAAAAAATGCAAAAGAAGAAAATGTCTCTTTGATGATCGAACCACTCAATCGATATTCCACACCTTACTGCTGTACTTATTCGGACGTAATACCATTGATTGAAAGATGTGATGATTTAGAACTTATGTTAGATACTTTTCATATGAATATTGAAGAGAATTCTTTTGAGGATACGATTTTGAATTCTCAGTCTAGTCTCACTCACATGCACTTTGCCGACAACAACAGGAATATGCCTGGATATGGTCACATTGATTTTGATACAATAATAAAGACCTTAAAAAAAGTTTCATATAAAGGCAAAATTAGTTTTGAACCCACAATTTCGGATAGAAATTATTTTTCTGCCGTGAAATTTGGATTAGAACATGTAAAAAAACTTGATTTGAAATATTAAATATACAAAAATTCTGAAATAATAACTATCCAATAAGATAAAATGACATAGCATATCAATCTTTATTAATAAAGGCAATACCATAATTACAGATTATTTTGAGTGAAGCCTATGTGTTACTGAATGTTAATTATAAGAAGCAATCCAGTGTAGTAGATCAAATCAAACAGTTATCAACAGCTAAAGCAGTAAAGTCTGTGTATGGAATTTATGATTTAGTGGTTATATTTGAGTCAGATAATTTGCAACAAGTGAAAAGTGAAATAGACGAAAAGTTACCCCTTATTGACGGAATCGAGAATATGACTACTTTGATATCCGTGTCATAAGAGAAATCAAGACGTTTTGTAGAAAGTAGAATATTGGAGAAATGATTAAGATTGTCAATTGAAGAATATGAAGTTATCATAGTAGGGGCAGGTCCTTCTGGACTCTCAGCGGGCATATTTGTTGCAAGACAGCGAGCCAAATGTCTTTTAATTTCAAAGGATTTGGGTGGACAGATGAACCTTATTCCTAAGCTTGAAAATTACCCAGGAACCATAATGTCCAGTGGACCCCTCCTTGCTAAAACCTTGGAAAACCAATACTTAACTTTTAATGGTGAACTGACTTTTGATACCGTGGAAAAAGTTGATCAAGTCGAAGGCAGTACCGACCTGAAGGTAAAAACGGGACGCTCCGAATATCTCACAAAATCACTAATTCTTGCCCCAGGAAAAGTTCCTAATAATTTGGGGGTTGAAAATGAAATCCAATTTCAAAACAAAGGTGTTCATTACTGTACAAAGTGTGACGCACCATTTTATCAAGGTAGAACAACTGCAACTGTTGGTGTTGGAGGCTACCTTTTAGAATCAGGAATATTGTTGTCTAGAATGGCGTCAAAAGTATACCTAATTTATCGCGGTGGTCAACTTGGAGGAGATAAGGATATGATTGAATCTATTAAAAAGAAAAACAATGTAGAACTTGTTCCGAATAGTTCTGTGACCTCAGTTTCAGGGAACAACTCTTTACAGCAAATTCAAATTAAAGATAATAGTGGAGCAGAGAAAATGATAAACGTTGATGGTTTATTTGTCGAAATGGGGTCAAAGATAAATCTAGATTTTGTTAAACATCATATCAAACTTAACACAAAAGGTGAGATCGAGGTTACTGATGGAGGTAAGACCACCCACCCAGCCATTTTTGCCTCTGGCGATGCAACAAACATTCCCTATAAGCAGATTGTGGCAGCATGTGGTGATGGTGCGGCTGCAGGCATCTCTGCATTTAATTATATTGAAAAACTAAAAGGAAAGCCAGGTATCCGTTCTGATTGGAAGAAAACAATTGGTGACACAGTGTTCCATTATTAAGGATGGATTATTGCTTTTTTTTATTTTTTACTAAAACTCAGAAAATTAATGCTTTCCATCACCCTTTTTTTTAAAATTAGTATATTTCTCATTATAATCTAAACAACATCATTAAGGCTTGGTCTGACTCCGACCATCTCTGTTCTCTAGATACTTTGCCAGATTCATTGAATAAAACTTTTTCAATGAAGGGACATCCCTTTTGTATTCGTCGAAAACAATAAATAATGTAAATTTGATAAACTCCTCAATTTCGTCAGAATTTAACGAATTTGATTCAAACAGGTCCTTAATAATCTTTTTCAACTTTAATAGCTTTTCTACCTCGATGCTAATTGTAATGCTTGCGGGTTGTATCATTTAGGTTATATACTTAATTTAGTATTTATCCTAATCCCAGTAAATTTAGATAGCATGTAATTGTTAAAGTTATTTTTTACCAAAATATTACCCAGAACAGCAGTTATGTAATATTTCAACTATAGTAGGAGTTATGGTTTTTGTTCTAATACATCTTTGGATAAAGATGAATTGCGGCATTTCAATTAAATTTCAACATTAATTCTATTTAATGCCTATACGATATAACTAATTACAATCAGAATTGTTTCAAGTTTAGTTCAAAATAGTTGATTTCATGAGAAGAATTAATAAATAAATTTAGTTAGCAATTTTTTACTGCTACATTCTTCAAATTTGATATAAATTATAAAAATCAATTCCTTAATGTCTATGACCAGTACTAAAAGTTTTTCTACAAAAAACGCAGGTGTTCTAGTAGCAGCAGTATTTTCCCTAGTAATCTCAATTGGACTAAGTCAGGTTTCTTCTGCGATGGCCCTAAACGAATTATTAAATTGTGATACAGAGCAATCTAGTGATTTTGACATGAAAGATGCTACGTCATGTAATGATGAGGTTTCCAAAGAATCAAAGAATTCAGAAGACAAATCTGAAATGAATAATGCTTTATCTTCAAATGATGAAGAAGACGCTGATGAAAGTAATGGGATGGAAAGTAAGACTAACAATGTACTAACCGCAGGTCCTGCAGTAGCTTCACCAGATGATAACATCATAAAACCAATCAACCTGAATAAGGGCACAGAATCAGACGAGCCGCTTGAAACCAATAATGATAATAATAAAAAGTCATCCGAATCTGTCTCAAAACAGATATTTGAAGATGGAATAGATT
>JACDCB010000223.1 GCA_013694585.1 Candidatus Nitrosopumilus sp.
GTGAATACATCGGTACATGTATAAAAATGAGCTCCGGGAGTTAGCACGAAAATGGTATTCAAAGATCTGGAAGGGAGTTAGATTTGGATAGCGATAATCATACACTAGCAGAAAAACAAGTTGAAATCATCAAGAAGAGAAAAAAGGAAGGGATAGACATTCCTCTAAATGAAAAGGTCCAAGGGAAAGAAACTACAACTCTATTGGAGGATGTTTATTTGATCCACAATGCTTTGCCAGAAATCAACATTGAGGATATAAAATTGAATACCGTTTTCCTTGGTAGGACCTTTTCTGCACCCATTATTATTGATTCTATGACTGGCGGTACTGATGAAGCATTATTGATAAATAAAAGACTTGGTCAAATAGCGGAGAAATATGGATTTGCTATGGGACTTGGAAGTCAAAGGGCTGGACTAAAGAGTGACAAACTGATTCAGAGTTACTCTGTTGCCCGTAGTGTTGCTCCAAATGCTTTTTTGATTGCAAATATAGGTGGGGCTCAACTTGTTGAAGGACTATCAAAAGATGATGTCAAGAAAATCATAAAAATGATTGATGCAAACGCATTAGCCATACATTTGAACCCGCTTCAAGAACTAATTCAACCCGAAGGAGAGCCACGTTTTAAGGGAATTCTACAAAAAATAACCTCTCTAATAAATGATATCGAGATTCCCGTTATCGTCAAAGAAGTAGGCTCTGGAATTTCGCCCGAGGTAGCCGTCAAACTCCAGCGCGCTGGTATAAGGGCTATTAATGTGGCCGGATCGGGAGGTACTAGCTGGGCTGGAATTGAAAAAATAAGAGCAGATAATGCCAAGAGTTACATAAAATCTAATTTGGGCAACCTTTTTTGGGACTGGGGTATCCCAACTGCGCTGTGTGTATTATTGGCTTCAAAATCTGTAAATATCCCATTGATTGCTTCGGGCGGACTGCGAAATGGCCTGGAAATAGCCAAGTGTTTGATGCTTGGAGCTAAGATGTGTGCAATGGCATTTCCTTTCTTAAAAAGGGCGGCAGAGTCCGAAGATGAATTAGACAAATTTACACAATTAATTTTGGCACAGTTGAGAGGTACTATGTTTTTGTTAGGTTCATCTGATATTGATTCCTTGGTGAATACAAGATATATATTGAAAGATAAATTAGCAAGTATGTTGAATAGTTATGAGTTCAGAAGAAATAAAAACTGAAATCAACTTTGTTGCTTCTAAAATAAATCAATTTATTCTCAATAATATTTCCAGCGAGCCTTTTGGTTTGTATACAGCTTCTTTACACTACATCAAGAGTGGGGGTAAAAGGCTTAGACCTTTTATGACTGTTAAATCATGCGAACTTCTCAATGGTAATTTACTATCATCATTGCCTGCTGCTGCTTCTGTAGAATTGATTCATAATTTTACATTGGTTCACGACGACATAATGGATAATGATAACGTTAGGCATAACGTGACCACAGTACATCGGCAATTTGGAATTCCTTTGGCAATTTTAGCTGGAGACGTCCTATTTTCAAAAGCATTCCAAGTAATCTCTATTCATGGAAAAAAGATTGGAATCGACCAATCAATACTGTTGAGGATGGTAGACTTGTTATCCTATTCCTGTATAGATGTTTGCGAGGGACAAGCCTTGGATATACAAATGGCTCAGGATGACGAATTTTCGTCAACAGAGTCATATATTAAGATGATTGAAAAAAAAACTGCTGCCCTGTTTAGGGTTTCGTGCGAATTAGGCACTCTATCCTCACCTGATTTTACTGAAAAAGACTTGAGAAATATGTCTAGTTACGGGGAGAAAATTGGTATTGCATTCCAATTGATAGATGATTTGATTGGAATTCATGGTGATTCAAAAATAACTGGCAAATTTGTAGGAAATGATATACGCGAAGGGAAAAAAACTCTGCCTGTTTTGTTAGCTTTTCAGAATCTGGGTTCAACAGATAGGGATTTATTAAAACAACTATTTGGCAGTAAGAATGCGAAAGATTCTGAAATTGCAGAAATGGTAAAAAAAATTGCTCAAATTAGAGTCGATAAGCAAGTTCGGGATATTGCGAATACTTACACTGAGGCGGCTTTCAAGACATTGCAAAGTTATGACAGGTCTCCTGCCTTGATATCGTTAGAAAATTCTGCAAAATACATAGTAGAGCGGAGTTTGTAATTCATATTGATTGCTGATCAGAAATTTATCAATACTGTTAAATTGATAGCTTTGAAAAATGCACTGGATTTTAATAACACAATAAAAATTGACGTTGTTATTTCAAAGACTTTTTCAATTTCAAAATACTTGGTAGGGAAAAATAATATAAAAGAATTGGTCCCAGATATAAAAGAAATTGCTAGTGAGCTAAACGGGATATCAATTGAAGAAAAAAAGACACTATATGACTCAATTATTTTAGAGAATAATCATTATTTAGAAGATCTCAAAAATGACACGTGGGCGAAGGATAATGCCAAAAAGACTCTAGAAGATAAAAAGAAAAAAACAACAACCGGAAACGAAATCGAATTTGAACTCCCAAACCTGGACGGGGCCGTACAAGGTAAAGTAGTAACAAGATTTCCACCCGAACCCAATGGTTATCCTCATATTGGTCATGCTAAAGCAGCGGTAATTGATGAAGAATATGCTAGAAAGTATGGAGGAAAATTGATCCTGCGATATGATGATACTAACCCTCAAAAAGAAAAGATTGAATATTATGGTGCTATAAAAGATGGCCTTGATTGGCTTCAAGTAAAACCAGATGAGATCAAAAATACTTCTGATGACATTCTTAAAATCTATGAATATGGAAAAGAGTTAATTAAGAAAAATTTTGCTTATGTTTGTTCGTGTTCACAAGAAGATATTAAGAGAAACCGCCTAAATGCTGTCGCGTGTGAATGTACAAACAATTCGATCGAAAATAACTCGTCTGAATTTGAGAATATGATCTCAGGAAATTATGACCAGAACCAAGCAATTCTGAGGTACAGAGGCAATATGTCCAGTTTAAACACCGCAATGCGTGATCCGACTCTTTTTAGAATCATAAAAGGGGGTCTTCACCCTAAGGTTGGCTCAAAATATTCCTTATGGCCTACATATGATTTTGCTGCCCCTATAGAAGATAGCCTTGACGGTGTTACTCATGCCTTTAGGACCAAAGAATACGAATTACGTAATGAACTTTATTTCTCTATCTTGGATAATCTGTCTTTAATAAAACCAAAGCTAATTGAATTCTCTAGGTTGGAATTTGAAGGCATTCCGGTTTCTAAGCGGAAAATTACACCCTTAATCGAAAAGGGAATAATAAAGAGTTGGGATGATCCGAGACTGCCTACACTCATGGGATTAAGAAGACGGGGGATACTGCCTGAAGCAATAAGGAAATTTGTTCTTTCCCTCAGTATTACGTTATCAGAAACGAAACCCTCGATGGAAATACTGGAATCATTTAACAGGAAGATGCTGGACTCCAAAGCACGCAGGCTTCTCTTTGTCAAGAATCCAGTCAGATTAAACATAGATTCACTTGGCACTGACGCAGTTGAGATAAGAAATCATCCTACTCTTGACATGGGTAAGAGGACGGTGCGGGTAGGAAATATAATTTATATATCTAACGATGATGCAGTTAAACTTAAAATCGGAGATACATTAAGATTAATGGACTTATGCAATATAGAAATTTTGTCAATTGAAAAAAATCTCAAAATGGATAATAACGGCGGAAATGGCCGTAATATTGTTATTAATGCAAAAAATAAGGGAAATGAAATTTCTCATAATGTGCCCAAGGTTCAGTGGGTCTCTAAGTCTGACTCCCAAAATTATAGGATTTTAAGACCATTACCTCTGTACTCTGGAGACAAATACAATGAAAATAATTTAATAGAGGATTACGGATTATCAGAATCCTATATATCAAAACTTGAGTTGGGAACTGTCATTCAATTTGTTAGATATGGATTCTGTAAGATTGATGATTACTCAACAGCGATATTTACACATAGGTGATAAGAAAGAAATGAAAATAGCAAGGATTAGATTGAAAAATTCAGTAGAAAC
>JACDCB010000235.1 GCA_013694585.1 Candidatus Nitrosopumilus sp.
CTTAAAACAGAGAATATTATGGTAGTAGACAATAAGGCAACTGTTTCATATATTAGGGTTTTAAAGGAAGACCTTGCGATTTTTCATGTTAAACCAAATGAGGGGCAAATCTCAGACTTTAAACCGGGTCAGTTTGTTACCTTGGGTTTAAATGTTCCTAATGAAGGTAAGGTGATAAGGAGAGCGTATTCTATTGCCTCACCTCCCGAACAAAAAAAATACTTTGAGCTCATAGTGCGATGGGTTAAAAAGCCACTGCCTGGAAGGCTCACAACTCAATTATTTGATAAAAAAGAAGGTGAAGAGATTAATTGGGTTAAGCCTACTGGCATATTTACAATTAATGAAAAAATGCCTGATGGCAGTCCAGATGATAGGAGATTAGTTTTGGTTGGAGGCGGAACAGGTTTGGCTCCGTTTATATCATACTCATTACACCTGAAATCAAAGGGGACTAAAAGGCAAATCATAGTACTTCACGGTGCAAGCTATGTCGATGAGCTGAGTTATAGGGAAATATTAACCGAGTTGGAGGAGGAGAGTTTGGAAAAAGGCAGTAATGAATGGAACTTTAGATATCGAGCAAGTATCAGCAGACCACAGGAATGGTTCAATAGGTCATGGAATGGGCACAAGGGGAGAGTGGAAACTTTTCTACGTCCAAAGCCAGGCAAAGATAAATCACCCTTGGAAGAACTTGCGGGCGAGAAAATTACACCACAGAATACCTCATTTTATGTTTGCGGATGGCAGGGAACTGTGGATGGGGTTCTAGATTCTCTTGTACCAAAGGGTTTTGTAACCGAAAGGAACAAGAGAAAAGACGGTACATTTGACGTTAAATTCGAATCGTACGGATAAACCTTCTTTTTGTTATAAAGTTTATTTAACCTACTTTCAAATAGTTAATTTAAATGAAATT
Organism: Candidatus Nitrosopumilus sp.; assembly: GCA_013694585.1. Classification (GTDB taxonomy): domain Archaea; phylum Thermoproteota; class Nitrososphaeria; order Nitrososphaerales; family Nitrososphaeraceae; genus Nitrosocosmicus. Next base: position 923 of record JACDCB010000235.1, read on the forward strand.
TGAATTTGAAGAATTCGAAACCATCGAAGATGTTTTGATTTATTTGGTTTCGGTGGCTCCCTATATGAAACAAATCCTTCCAATTAGTTCTTACAAAGGCTATGTTTTTTCGATGGTCCCAATTACCCCCCTATCAGGAGAGACATTACTAATGATTTATACAAAGGGGAATCTTGAGCATGGAATGTACGAATTTGATATCTCGGCAAAAAAACATAAGCTAGTCAATGTCATGGAGAGAGCTGATAAGAACTATTTTATTGTCATCACTCCCAAGAGAGACACCATTGCTGATGTAGCCTTAAGTCAAATTAGTTCAACACAATAGATTACTTGCCCTCCAAGATTTTATTCTTGGAATAACATCTTATATTTTCGCTCAATCCCGAGATAGAAACAAGACATAAAATTAGAGTTTTAAAATAAACTCGTTCTATTTTATAATTTTGGGGGCAGCGGAGCGGTCACAGAACGCGGTCTCACATACTTTGCAACAATATCTTCAGCTGGTTTACCTTCAAACAATCCCTTAGACAGGCCACGTAAATATTTCATTATGGCCCATGTTCCAAATTTTATTAACATTGCCATAAATACCTTCATCGCAGGCCCATACGACTTGTTACGAATAATTATTGGTATAATATCGCTTATTACCCTAAGATTATGTTGCCAACAGGTCCAGAAAAGCGCAAATTGTGATTCATTCAAATTTCCAAAGTGCATTGAATTTTTCTCGGAGAAATCCTGATATAACAACGGGGCGACTAATCCCCTCATATGCATTTGTCTGAAATCCTGGATCAAATCAATAGTGTATTGGGTCTCATCAGGTGTTTCATCAGGCCATCCAATTATTAGTGTTAATGCGGGAAACCAGTGATTTTGATTTAATATTTTGCATCCCTCTCTTACAACAGCTTCCCATTCTTCAGGTTGAAAAGGCTTTGTTTTTACCCCCAGGTGTTTTTTTACCATCCGTGGAGCAACAGTTTCAACCCCTAGGTTGGTGGCAAGCCAGCGACCATTATTTTCCATATCATTAACCTGTGAAATATTTTTTATCAAATCAGGAGAGGAAGCAACGGCGGACAAAGTCATGTGAGTGGTACCCACGAAATTAGCTCCTACCGATTTCAAGCCCTTCCAAACGCCTAAAATCGCGTCCTGATTTGGTATAAAGTCTTTGTTATCACAGCCATAAAGTAGCATTTCATCTGACTGCAGCCAAATCGAATCAAAACCATATTTTATGTTTATTTTAGCTTCTTCCTGCAATCTCTCTAACGGAATATCCTTTTTAGATCTCTTATTAACATCACAGAAATCACAACCTCGTCCGCAACCTCTCATGGCTTCAATTAATGAATTAATTGTTGGACCACGTATAACAGGAATATTCTCTATATTGCGTACAAAAGTATGAAGAAGTTCTGGAGCGTCTCCAGCTTCCAAGTCATGAAACAAATCTAGTGCTAGCTCATCGGCCTCACCTATCACCACAGTATCTATCCCGTGAATCTTCATCCTTTCAGGTTTGGCTAACTCCCAAGACCCATTACCTCCAACGACAACTTTAAAATCATATTTCTTTTTTAATTGGATGATGGAAGCACACATTTTTTTAAATTTCATTGCCACATAAGATAATTTTTCAGGCGACATTGTAGTTGTGACTGGAGCCATCCCCAACGGGTCCATGACATTTATTCCAACAACCTTGGTTTGTGGTCCAATACACTTTTCCAACATTTCTGGATGAGCTAGGAATACCTCGCTTTTATCATACTCTCGAATTAATGCACTTTCGATACGACGCAAACCACACTGGGCAACCTTGATTTCGCCAGTATTCTTATCAGTTTCAACACTTGGGCAAAAAAGTTTATCAAAAACAAATTCAGGAACAAGTTCATACGGGCCACATGCTATAAACCCATAAAGAAAATTACCTCTATAGTTGGTCATCAAACTACGATCGGCAGTTAGTACAATTCTTTTACCAGCAACCATTTTCTAATCTATATCCGCTTCTATTAATAAAACGTAGGTATAAAATTATTTTCATCGCATTTAGAGTATGCAGAGTAGGACTCTAAATTCCTAAATATCGGTGTTAATAAAGGCCTCTTCTTCTGCCTTTTAGTATTATGGATTTCAGTTGACGGTGGTCCAGAAGCGAAAGCGCATCTTGATAAGTTGTCCATTTGAATCCTTCGTGTTCATTTGATATGGTGACTTCGCTAACGGGAGTAGTTGCAAAATAAAATTTTACTTCCTTCTCTGATCGAATTCCATCAGCTCTAAAGTATTTGTACTGAATCTTGCCGATGTATTGGTGTATATCCAAATCAACGATTCCAGTTTCCTCCTGTACTTCTCTCTGCAATGTCTGAATTTCATTTTCCCCTCTTTCTTTATGGCCTTGGGGAAACCCCCAAAATCCCCGTTTATTTCTCAAAAGTAGAAATTCTGAATGATCTCTATTAAATTCAACAGATTGATATCTTATTATTGCACCCACTGATAGCTCTATCGTCACTCTTCTCTATCCCAATTACGTAGATTGTAAAGTAATAAATATAATACTGTTTCTATGGAATTTATTCTACATATAATAAATGAATCGTATTTAAATAAAGAGGATATAAAGAATGGAAGAGCTACCAGTTTCTAACCAACCAAACCAACTCTTAATGGATTATAAAAAACATAGTTCATACAATCTCTTTATATCGTCATTAAGAGCTGAATGTACAAAAATAAAATATGATGGATGTCTCAAAAAATATCTCAAATTTCCGGCCAATAATCACCTCTCAAGTATGGACCAAATACTTGAAAAGACTCCTAAGATAATAGAGATGGAATTAACTCAACAATTAATTGATATGAAGAATGAAGGGATGTCCTATTCTACTCTTTCAGTTCATTTGGCGGCTCTATATAGCTTTTTCTCCATAAATGACATAACTCTTAATCGAAACAAACTGTCCAAATTTGTTGGTGAACAGGAAAATAAGTATGAATATCGCTCTTATACTCATGATGAAATTTCTAGGCTTCTGTCATTATGCGATGAACGCGGAAAGGTAATAGTATTACTTCTAGCTTCCACCGGTATGAGAATAGGGGCTCTACCAGGAATAAAGCTCAAACATCTTAAACGTTACAACCTGGGTAATGGTCATCATGTATATAGGATCGTAGTGTATGCTACTTCAAGAAAGTATAGATACATTACTTTTTGCAGCCCAGAATGTGCCGAATTCATAGACTCGTATTTAGAGCTACGAAAAAAAATAGTGCAACACAATCTTACAATTAATCCTGAAACTAGAGAATGGGAACCACCAGAGTTATTCTTATTAACAAAACTTTTTGATATTAATAATGTTCCTTTTTCATCTAAT
>JACDCB010000253.1 GCA_013694585.1 Candidatus Nitrosopumilus sp.
AATTGAAAGAAAGAATCGAAATGATTTAGAGAACGGCGGTTAACTAAGGAAAGATTAAAGGAAGAAAGCAAATACTGTATGCTTTATTGTTTTTGTTCTCAGAAATGATTGAGGACCAGGCCCTGCCTTCTAGATTGCTACGATGTTAGGTATCATTTTGTTCATATCTTTGAATATCTATAACTACTTTATCCCCAACCTTGATCTTTAGGTCGTCATACTCTTTCATGGTTACTTTGAAAGTAGGGGCATCGCTTACTGCGCCTCCACCGAACATATTAGATATATTTGACATGGCTTTAGGTAGATTCTTCATCAGGTCTTCTGGAGAAGTAAAAGCCATTACATTGGAACCAAAAGGATTCATTTGCTTATCACCAGATTTTAAATATTCATTTGGATCCTTGAATGATACATATATATAAGGAGAACCATCCGTGGATGCTTCAATTTTGGCAACTATGAATTCTTTTTTCATTTATACTTATTAGTGGTATTCGATATAATAAATATTTAATTTTAGAAAAAATTAAGAGATTTTATATATACTTCCATTTGCTAAGGAAACGATGTATACATCTCCACCTGGACCTGTTTGTATGTCAGTAATGCTGCCAAATCCTGTTCCTATAATATAATTATTTAATTCTTCCTCTGAATCAATAATAGCGTCTTGAATTTCCAATCCGTCTCTTTCGTCATTTAATTTAAAAAAATACAGGTTACCATTATTATGATCTCCTACCAAAATATTGTTAGTGTAATCAGGTCCCAAATTAGTACTATTGATAAAATCTATGTCTGTGAGTGCGATAGGCTCAAGCCAACTTATCTCCGGATCTGAATAATTAGAATTGGGCGAAAGGAACACCAGATCTTCTATTTCGTTAGTTGACGGGGCAGGACCCATTATTGATCTCCAACCGCTATTAAATCCCGGCTCGACCAGATTTATTTCATCAGAAAAGGAGGGACCATTCTCTGTATCCCAAACAGCTCCAGTAATCGGATCTATTGTAAGACCAAAGGAATTTCTAATACCATATGCAAAAGTTTTATCAATATTTGGAACATCGCTCTCTATAAAAGGATTATCGACAGGTGCAGAACCTGAATGCGGATCAATCCTATAAATAGAACCAGTATAGTCTGGATCTCCTCCATTCTCAAAATTCTGTAATTTAGTTCTGTGGTTCAAATCCCCTATTATAACGTAAAGATTGTTGTCTTTTCCTAGAGTTAACTTACCACCATTATGATTAGGTCCAGGTACGGCGGGCAAATCTAAGATCAACTTTTGATTAATAAGATTAGTACCGTCCCATTCAAAACTATATACTCTATTACGTAAATTCTCATTGGGGTCTGTCACGGTTTGATCAGCGCCGTTTTCGGTAATGTAAAAGAAAACTAGTATGGAGTTATTTTCTTTCATTACTTCCACTCCTAATAAACCGCGTTCACTTTCAAAATTGACATCAAATTGCTTTAACGGAGTTTCCTGTAATACGCCATCTGAAATTAATTTTACATTACCTTTTTTTTCTATTACTATAATATTATTTCCAAAATCGTCAAGAAATGCCATTCCTGTAGGCGACGTAAAACCATTGTAGACTTGTTGCAAACTGAGGTTCGGATCGTTAAGAGTTTGAGCACTACTCAATCCAATATCAAATGACTTGGTCTGAGTAATCAATAAAATCAACAAGCAGGTCCACACGGTCAATAGGCCCTTACAGCATAAAGACCTAAGTTTAAAAGCCATTGGTATAATATTTAGAACATTTGTTATAAATTAGTATTATATTTTTCACATTCAAAAACCCTGCAAAGAATGCGGTTGTTTTGAAGATTCTTTGGTGATTTTTGACCCAAATACCTATCGTCTATGTTTTTGGTCGTAACGCTTCTATGGGGCTCACCTTTGATGCTTTCCAAGCTGGCAATAATCCTGCGATTACACTCAAGACAACAGAGATTATCCATACTGTAATCATATCGCTCATAAAAAAAAGGGGGATGAGGGGAGGGTCGCCTTCATTTCTGGGAGTAGCCTGGGACAGTGCATAACCTCCACCAACACCTCCAATTAAGCCCAGAGAGGCACCAAGCATACCTATTATCAAAGCTTCAAATACAAACATTGTCAAAATGTTAGAGCTTTGTGCACCTATTGCTTTTAATGTACCAATTTCCCTGATTCTTTCAACCACGGAAGTATATAATGTAGTAATTATTCCTACTGCACCAACAATTAATGAGATTATGGCTATGCTCAACAGGAAAGAGGTAATCCCGCCTGTAAATTGTTCGATGGTCTTAAGTATGGCTTTTACTGTGGTTACCCCTATGTCATTTCCATACAATTTCTTAATTTCGCTTTCGACAACATCAACTAATTCGTTGGATGATGCTACTACGAATAAAGAGTCATATTTACCTGATTTTTGAAAAAGGGAATCGCCAGCATCCAAGTTAATGACTGCTGCATTGTCTATGGTTGGATTACCTGTAGATTCCATTATTGCAGTAACCAAAAAATTCTTCGATATCGTATCTTGTTCACCAGTTGTGTCATCAATAAATGAATATTCTAATTCTAGGGTCTCTCCCAATGTTACAAATGGATTGTCTTCGCCAGGAGGTTTGGCAATGTTTTCTGCTATTACAATTGCGGATGGATCATTTTGTTTAATTTGAGATCCCTCTTGTACATCCAGGGTAGGGGCAATTACAAATAGTTTATTTGGATCGATAGATAATGCTGCATTTGTTTTTTCCTCACCTCTAGATTTCACCAATACTTGTGACTGATAAGATGGGATAACTTCCTCGATAAATGGTAATGAATCAATTCTGTTTATTACAGCTGCATTTAATGTGATCTTGGAGCCAGCAGAGCCTCCGCCTCCTCCGCCTCCTCCTCCTTCAGTGGAGCCGACTGTACTTGAGCCCTGTTGCTGACCACTTGTAACAAATAGAATGTTAGGAGCTAAATTGCTAAACTGTTTGTTAAAGAATTCTGTAAACCCAGCTCCTACACCATTTACTGCTACAAGTAGGCTTGTTCCCGCCATAACCATTAAAATGGTCAGAAGAGACCTGATTTTTCTCTCTTTCAGAGCCTGAAATGATAAAATAAATATTTCCCTAATATCCATAGAATCTATCCCTTCTAACTACACGTTCATAATTAGATCCAAATCTTATTTGAGGTGAACTATTAGGACAATCTTGGAAAATTTTCGTTAAATGGACAATCAAAAAACCAGTGATATTTAGGATCAAAGGGAAATTAAAGTGAGATGACCTACGGACCTTATCGTTAATTAAAGTGGATTTGTAAATTTGATGATTCTTTTTCGTCTTTTTATTTTCTGTCACCACTGCTTTTATCCGTATCATTGTGATCATCACAATTATTACTATTAGATATATCAAAATAGACTTAAAGTTATCTAAGAAGTAATGAAAGAGAATAGATTTGCATATCTACATCGTTAAATTTATAAGAAAAATATTTCATGTAACTATTTTTTCTTCGCGTTCTATTTCCCCGTCCTTGAGATATATTATTCGATCGGTTTTAATTGCCAACTCAGGATTATGCGTGACCATTATTATGGTCCTATCGTACTTATTAGATAACATCTTTAGCAAATTAAATACTTCATTACCCGTTTTAGTGTCTAAGTTACCCGTAGGTTCATCAGCCAAAATTATGGAGGGATTGTTCATTAAGGCTCTAGCTATAGCAACTCGTTGTTGTTGACCGCCACTCAAATTGAATGGTTTGAAACTGCCTTTGTCCTCAATTCCAAGCAATCCCATGATTTTTGAGGCTCTTTCTAACCGCTCCTTTTTATTTAATCCTGATATTATACAGGGAATTTCTATGTTCTTTAAAACAGAAGCTCTATTTATCAAATTATAAGACTGAAAAATGAATCCAATCGCATTATTTCTTAAATAAGCCAGATCATGATCATTTAAAGAAAATACATCTACACCATTGATATAAATATCTCCGGTTGTCGGTCGATCTAGAGTCCCTAGTATATTTAGAAGTGTAGATTTACCGCTACCTGAGGGACCTACAATAGCCACAAATTCTCCCCTTTTGACCTCAAAATCAATATTCATTAGTATTGGTGTTTCTCCAGCTGTTGACGCATAACTTTTGTAAATTCGTTCAACTTTAAGAATCGGATCAGAAGAATGAGATGAAGACGCCATTTAAGATATCAATTCAAACTTATTACTCATCAAGCTATATAAAAATTGAAAACAGTTCTTTTAAATTTACCACAGGATCTTTTTTGCTGAATTATTCTCGGTACCCCTATTGTTATCTTCAAAATGTGAAACCAAATGTAGCACTTACTCTACTGGGAGGGAGATATATTATCAAAGTTCCCATGTATAAACAAATAAAGCGATTCAGTTCTATGCGCCTGGCCTGACCTGATACTTCATACACAAAACAAGGATCGATGGGTCGAGGTATGTATGCATGGAAGGATGGATGTGTGGCTGTATGTATGTATGGTAATTGTATGGATTTTACAATAAATCAATTTGGGCATTTTTACCTGATGATCAGAAATTTAATGCTTGTAGGATTTTCATTTCTTGAATCTAAATGAAACTAATTTCGTGGGAATTTGATCTGATTTCACTATTGATTCAACGCTATAGTCAAAACTTAAATATTGATTATGGTAAAATTAAATATAACATTCTTATGAAAAAAATTAATTTAATAATATTATCTACTTTTATTATATGGGTAATGTTAATAAATTTAGAAATTAGGGGTATCTTGTCTCATGCCCAGGAGAATATTGATAGAAATATAATACCTTTGCTTATTCCTCCGTACCAGCTGATTAAGAATCTCGGATCATCAGATTTAAATAAATTTAATGTAACTTATGTCAATAATATTCCATAAGAAATAGATAGTTTATTGTACAAAATAAATTTCTAAATTAATAATATAGAAATATTTATCAAAATCCATTAATATGTAAATCTAATAATTCAATTAGACATATGAATCGTGGATTGAATTTTTATGGTATTATACTCGTAACAATAGCTACTCTAGTTTTTTCTGTTAATGACTTTGGAGTGGTTCATGCCACTACTGGTATTGATCTAGATAATAATCCCGCTCAATCTAATCCAGTACCTGACTTAAAATCCGATCAAAATGACAACGACAAGAGCAGCAGCAGTACCAGCAGCAACAATAACGACAAGAGCAGCAGCAGTACCAGCAGCAACAATAACGACGACAACAATAACGACAAGAGCAGCAGCAGTACCACTACCACCACTACAACCACTACCACCAGCAGCAACGATGATGTGCCCATGGCTTTGCCGTTTAATTCAAATATGGCAGACGAATCTGACGACGAGAAGGATTATTCAAGTGTAATCCCGTTCCCATGATTTTAAAAATTTTTTGATTAATACGTTAGCCGATTCTGTGTTTATTCTTTTATAATATGATTATTTGATCCTATAAATTCGCCATGTCCCAGATTTTCAGGAAATACCACACCATTTTCCATAATTATTTTGCCCCTTGATATGGTCACGATGGGCCAGCCTTGCAATTTAATTCCATCATATATTGTGTAGTCTGAGGAAGATTGTAAGAGGTCTGGGGTTACTTTTTGTACTAAATCTACATCAATAATGACTAGATCTGCATCTGAACCCTTTTGTATAGAACCTTTCTTAGGAAACATTCCAAATATCTTTGAAGTGTTGTAACTGGTCAATTCCGCCAAGCGCAGTATTGGTAGATGTCTTAAATTTACTCCATAATGTAGTAAGACGGGTAGCATAGTAGCCACTCCAGGAAATCCTGCCAGTGCAGTCCAAATATCATTATTTTCCCCTAACTTTAAACTCAAGGTATTTGCAACATGATCGGTTCCTATCGTATCGATTACTCCGTTTTTTATAGCACTCCATAAACTAGCTATATCATTCTTGGAGCGTAAAGGTGGTACAACCTTACCCCTTATATCGTTAAAATCAACTGGGTGAGTCAAATAATGTGGACACGTTTCAATATAGGCATTACATCCTCCAATTTGCCGTTCATAAAGAATAGCATCCAATGCATCATTAGATCCTATATGAACAAAGTAAATATTGGATCCAAACTGTCTAGCCATATTCATTATCTTTTTTATAGCGATTACTTCGCTCTTGGTAGGTCTACATTTAGACCAGGTGTCTAGCGGGTTATCCTTGCTAGGGTTCGCTGGATTATTTTTTTCATTTTCAGTACTCGTATCTAAAGTCCTGTTTTCTAATTTCGACTTTTCTAGTTTCTTTTCCTCAATGAGATTCGCACATGTATTATGGTCTTCTGCGTGCACTAGAACAACCGAGTTCTTAAATGCTGAAGATTTGCTGAGGACGCTATTACAGAGTTCGTCTGAAACATATGCATTTTTCGGTAGACGTAAATTTCTATACGGGTACATATCCATTAATATCCTATTATCGGTCGAACCTAGATTCATGTAGAGTTTGAATGAATGTATTCCACTTTGATACAAATATGAAATATCCTCAACTTGATCAAAATTCAGTATTGAAGCATGTATGCCATAGTCTATGAAATGGTTCTTTGCACTAGCTTCTAGGTGCTTGGATATTTCATCTTTGTATGATTGGTATACTCTAAGCATGCGCATGATAGTGGTAACCCCACCAACAGCAGCAGATTTGGATTCGGTTGTTGACGCTACTTCAACAGGGGAAAATACTCCGTAGTGCACGTGGGGATCGATTAATCCTGGTAAAACATATTTATCATTTGCATTTATTGATTTTGAATAATTGACACTAGTTGATGAATTCGTTAGCTCCTTAATTTTTCCATTTTCTATTAGTATATTTGTTTTAATAACACCTATTTTAGGTATTACAACATTTGCATTCTTTATTATTAGATCACAGCTATTACTATTACTATTGATATTACTATTACTATTACTATTGCCATTGCCATTATTATAACCGTTACTCGTATTCATCAACTCATGAGCGAAAAGATTAGATCTAGCTAAGTTGTCTGGTTAGATTCGATGGATTTTCATAGACTTTGTATTGGTTATTCTCAAGTGCGCAATAACAAACGTTTGCAGGTCGTATAAAGAACCCGGTCTCAATAATCCCTGGTATTTTCTTTAGTTCCATATCCAATTGAAGAACATTAGAATAATCGTTAAACATGACGTCTAGAATAAGATTTCCATTTTCTGTTATATAGGGATAGCCCTTCTCCAAAGTTCTGAGTATTGGCACACCATTTAATTTATCCAGAAAAGGTATCGTTGCAGTTCTCCCAAATGGAAGTATTTCCAGGGGCACCGATCTTGAAAAGAATGGCACAAATTTTGATATGCCTCCCACAATTATTGTTTTTTTAGACGAGTAGTACAAGATCTTTTCACGGAATAGGGCTCCGCCGCCACCCTTTATCATAAAGAACTTACTATCAATTTGATCGGCTCCGTCTATTACAATATCCAAAAAGGGGATCAATGATTCATCTATTACACTTAGTTTTTTCCTCTCGGCTTCAATTTTTATTTGTAATGAGGTACAAATAAATTTACACCTTTCGATTATGGAAGGTGGTAACAGATTTACAATTTTAGATACAGCTCGCCCACTTCCTAATCCAATAATAAGGGGTTTATCGGATATATGATTTTCAATGATATGTTGGGCTATGTTTTCAAAGCTTTTATCTATAGATCCATTTTTTTGAGAACCGGAAGTGGGTGAAGACATAATTATTTATAATGAAGATGATGAAAGTATATTTAAATCGATTGAAGAAGAAGCAGCCCCCACCACCACCACCGCAACTGCAGTCATAATACTATTGTAATTCCGATAAACTGTTTTGTGCTTATTTACGAACCCCCTAATCTTTTTAATGTTTTAAGAATGTCGTTTTGTATTTTGTCAATTTCGTTTAAGTCAATGTTTGTATTCATGGATTGCTTCGAATCAATTGGAGTAGATGTTCTTGTACCTCCTTCACTCATTGGAGTACGCTCTTTGTTCATATCGTTAATTGATCCTCCTGTTTCATTCAATCCTTCTATACCAAATACTGATTCCCTTTTGTTGTCGCTATCAACCTGTGGAAATGATTCCTTGTTTCTCTTGTTACTAAATTTTATTGTTTTTATTTTATTTAGTATCGAGTTAGTTTGTTTGGGGTATGTATCTAAATGGTCCTTGTCCTTGTCCTTAAAATTTGATTCATTATTGCCTAATCCCAAACTTGTTAGCTTTGTATCTATTTTTTTAACATAGTCTGATAGAATTGAATTTAACTGATTTCTGTACTCGTATATTTCTTGGACCTCTAGTATTGGGTTCAGTTGAAAGGCACGCTTATTGTACTCATCCAAAAGATTGATATATTTATGAGATAATCTGTCCCTTTCATATTCGTCTATTTTTTTTTCATCAAAATGTTGGTTTATCTTGTTCAGAGCTTCTAAAGCAACTGATTTTTCAAAGTAAAGACTGCTTAACTCATACTTGATATTGCCGAGGATTTTTAACTGACTCTCTCTTCTTATTTTTATGATTTGGAAAACAAAAAGGGCACAAATTACTCCTAACATGGCCGAACTGGCAATTATGAGTATGATTATCATATCTATATCTAATTATAATAATATTCTGTTTTATAAAAATAAAATAATGTTAAATCAGTAAAAATTAGAAGGTTATTTTACCCGTCTTTTTATCCATTTATATTTTCTGAGCTTTGGATCGGGGTATCCGCATTTTGCACAGGTTTTGCCACGTTTGTGAAATGAATTATGTCCGCATCTCCTACATCTAATATGTGTCTTCTTGCGGGTAAACTTACCCATAGATGTTGTTCCTTTTGTCAATTCCTTTTACCTCAAAATTAGTTGTAGTTATTTGAACTGAGGAGGAGAAATTATAACCACATTATCTCCTCTCACAACGATATTTCCAATCTCGTCTGTCTTTCCTTCTTCTAATATTTCAACAGAACTTTCTAATAATAAATTCATATGTTGATCAAAACCCTGTAAGTTTCCTCTAATAACCTTGCCACCCTTCAATTTTATCAAAACATCCCTACCGAGGCTTTCATCGAGGACTTTAACTGCCATATCTACTGACAACTTTATCTAACCTATTTTCTATCAAATGGATGTCCTATATTAAATTTAGTTTTTACTTGCTTAAGCGATGGTAAAGGATTACTTATATTTAGGGTCTGTTATTAAAGACAAAATTTTCTCTATTACCTGAGAAAGCATTTTCTTTCCTTCTATGGCGTTGGCATTAAAGGGATTTCCCCATATTCCATTTTTAGTAAATTTCACAAACCCTGCTGGATTGTTAATTGACATGTTTGAACCCAATTTATACAATCCGCTTTCTTGACCTTTTATATCCAATCCTGTCTTTGCAAGATCCATACGGACGAGATTTGGATGAAGAGCCATCATGATGGAAGTTTCTACTTCTCCTGCATGATCAAATCCTGCTTCAAGCATTTGCCAATAGTTAATAAAATAAAAAAAGTCTGAATTCATAGCATATTTTGATAACAAATTCTGTCCTACATATTGTAAGAGGCCAATATTCCCGTGATGCCCATTGATAACATAAATCCGTTTGATACCGTGCATTGATAGCGACTGACATATACAGGAGATGAAATCGACTAAAATGTTATAGTCTATTGAGATATTAAAGAGTGGCTCATGTTCATATGATACGCCATAGAAAAGAGAAGGAAGTAAGAAGGCCTTCGATTTAATTGATACAATATTCGAAATATGTTCTACAATAAGGGTATCTGTCGAAAATGGCAAATGATCTCCGTGCTGCTCTATGGAACCAAGAGGCAAAATGGCGGACTCAAAATTGAAATCTTTTACTAAACTGGAAAATTTGTTTTGACTGATATTCTTGATTTCCATTATTAATTTAATTAGGATCGTTGCGCTGTGCTATAAAACATATTTGATTATTTATAACTGACTTTGCCCCAATATACCTCTAATTTATCTTCTACAAACAGCTTTACTGCTTCAAGCAGTGCAAGAGCTTCAGCAATTTGACCTTTTATCTTGATAGTTTCCAATGTGTCTTCTGTCAAAACCTTAAATGATTCTTGAATAATTATGGGTCCTTGATCTAGATCTTCTGTTACAAAGTGTGCGGTGCATCCAATTATTTTGGCACCCCTTTCATAAGCTTGTACATAGGCAAAAGCTCCAGGAAAAGCAGGCAATAAAGATGGATGAATGTTTATAATCCTATTTGGATAGCGCCATACAAAATTAGGTGTTAGTATTCTCATATACCTTGCCAAGACGATGAGGTCAATGTCGAAATTTTCAACCAGTTGTAAAATTTCACTCTCTGTAACACTTTGTTCCACGTGGCTTACAAAATAGAATGGTATGGAAAAGGAATCTGCAATCGATTTTAGTTTTTCATCAGAACCAATTATCAAAGAGAAATTGCAATTTATTTCTCCAGAGGCGCGAGAATTTAGAATCTTCAACAAACAATGGTCTTCTCTACTTACTAGGATTGCCACGTTCTTGACTTTGTTCTCCTCATGGAAGTGTACTTTCACTTCCATGGCTAGTTTTTTGCCTAACTCGTCCAATTCCTTTTGCATTTTTAATTTATCGATTGTTGGAAATGACGCCTCAAGATGCATTCCAAAGAGTCCTTTTACCACATTCTGGTTTATCTTTTCAATGTTTCCACCGTTTCTAAATATGTAGTTAGTCGTATCAGCTACTATTCCTTCTTTATCTTTACCTACAATAGTAACTTCAACATGTGTTTTAGTATTCTTAGAATCTGTAATATTTGTACCGGTATCTCCCATTTATGATGAGAGATATTGATTATCCGAGATAAATATGATGCATCTACACTTGTAGAAATAAAGCTTTTTAACGCATTTACGTCGGGCTGCTCAAATTTGATACATTCTTACCCATGTCGGTTGCGCCGTGAACCAAATAACTGAAAAAATGCATAGACTGGGTGCAAGATGTGAAGCGTATAAATGACAATCTTATGCTACATTTATTGGTAGGCAACAGTTTTGGGATGAACTTTAGCAATAAATATAATAGTTTTTTATTTAGTAAAAATCTGATATAAGATAGTAGTATATTTATTTTAAGAACTATACATATTATACACATTACCTTAACTTATGATGTTTACATTAAACAATAAAAAACCACTCATTATAGCTGTGGTTGCAGTGGTAACTTTTGCTCTGTTTTTGAGTCCCACTTTGGCTGTGAATGATGTCATGGCAAAAGAAAAGAAAAACAAAGGAAATGACGCAGATCAAGACATCGATCAAGGTCAATCTTCACGACAAAATGCACAATGTGTCTCTGGTGAAGATGTGATAGCATCTTGTAACAATTTGAGCTTCCAAGACCAAGACAATGAAGGAAATAATGCAGCAGGACAACAGAATGGCGGAGATAACAAAAAAGGTAAAGGAAATAACGGAGAACAAGAAATCGAACAAGATCAAGACAACAAACAAAATGCACAATGTGTATCTGGTGAAGATGCAATCGTATCTTGTAACAATTTGAG
>JACDCB010000268.1 GCA_013694585.1 Candidatus Nitrosopumilus sp.
CAGGTTTTATCTTAAATTTGAGTATCCTGCCAGTTATATACGAATATACTGGAGTTATACCTACAAGGACCTGCTTCACGTCATCCCTTGCATCCTTTGGTCCATCTATTGATTTTATCCAAGTAAAGTTATCAAGATCATAAAGGTAATTGCCAGGAAATACACAATTCTCATTTTTATTTTCTAACATAGTCATTATCTAGATAAATTAAAGGAAATTATTTCAATATATTAGTAGCCATTTTATTACATTATTTTACGGTCACGGATTTGGCCAAATTTCTAGGATAATCTGGATCAACTTGTTTCTCTAAAGCCAAATAGTATGACATCAGTTGTAATGGAACAATTTCCAGAATTGGATAAAGATAGCTATCAACATCAGGCAACTCTACAAATCGATCGTAGACATCATCTTTTTTGTTTGAAATTCCAATTATATAGGCCCCACGTGATTTTATTTCATTAGAACTAGATATAACGTCTTGATAAGTTTCATCGGTAGGGTTTAAGACAACAACCACTGACTCTTTGTCAATCAACGCGAGTGGTCCATGCTTTAACTCACCTGCAGCAATACCTTCTGCATGTATATAGGCCAACTCTTTAATCTTTAGTGACCCTTCTAATGCAATTGGATAATGAATGGACCTGCCCAAAATATATATATCTTTAATATTCTTGTCCAGCGATGAAACAAGATTTTGAATAACACCGTCTAAACGTAATACCTTTTTTACCATCTTTAGTAAATGCTTTTGATTAATTTCATCAAAAGGCATTTGATTCCGTGATAAGATATTGACGATTTTATATATTATCATCAACTGGCCCATGAAACTCTTGGTGGCAGCAACTCCTATTTCGGGACCACAATTCAGGGTAAGAATTGAATCACTCATTCTTGCGAGGGACGAAGTTGGTACGTTCACTATTGAAAGAATTTTTGCACCATTCTCTTTAGCTTTTTTCACGCAATGCAAAACATCAGCAGTTTCACCGCTCTGGGAAATGGTTATCACAGCTGAATTAGGTTCCAGCGAGTCCGAAGAGTATTGAAATTCGCTCGACATAATTACCTCGGTTTTTATCTTTGCAAATTTTGAAAGTAGTTGTTTTCCCAGTAAACCACAGTTGTAGCTAGTTCCGCTACCAGTGATATAGATATTGGAAGCATTTCTCAAGAATTCACAAAAAGTTTGAAAATTGTTGGATTTTTGAAATGGTTTTAATAGAGTTAATGATTGTTCATGAATTTCTTTTATAGTATGATGGGCATACTTTCCTTTTTCAGTAGATCCTAGCTCCCATGCCACCTGAGTTACAGGTCGGGTTACAATTCTTTCATTCACATCAAATATGCGAAAAGTATCATTGTCAATGATTACAATATCGCCATTATCTAAGAAAACAGATTTATCGGTGTATTTTAGGAAACCTAATACATCGCTAGACAGAAATAAAGCATTATTAGAAATTCCGATTATCAAGGGTTCATCGAATCTTGCACCGGCAATAATACCGTTATCGAAAATAACGACAAAAGCAAAAGAACCTTTAAGAACCCTACAAGTTTTTATCATCGTTTCATTTACATTAAAGTTAGATTCTTTATAGTATTTTTCCAATAGGTGAGCAATAACCTCACTGTCAGTCTGGCTTTTAAACACATGACCATCATTTGTTAGCTCTATTTTCAGCTCTTGGTAATTTTCTATTATCCCATTATGAACTACAGCGATATTTGAGGAACATGAATAATGTGGATGAGCATTTTTAGCATTTACGCTACCGTGAGTTGCCCAACGTGTATGTCCTATTCCAATTTGTCCAGGAAGCTTATTGAGATCCATTTCTTTATCAACTTCTGCAACTTTTCCTACACCCTTACTCACCAAAATATTTCCTTCATTCAAGGTGGCAATTCCTACACTGTCGTATCCTCTATATTCCATCTTTTTCAAGCTCTCAACTAGTAATGGCGCTGCAGAGACTAACTTCCCACTGTACCCAATAATTGAACACACAGCTATTCTAAAAAAAAATTTATTTAAAACCTTTATTAAATATAAGATCTTACCGTTATAAAAAAAAGTATAATCAATTCGAGTACCATGTCCGTCGTTTCTTTTAATTAAATTTTTATTATAAAAAAAAATATATACCAGCAATAAAAAAATTATAACATCGTATCCTATGGGAATTGAGAAAAAAATAATCTTTGAAAAGGAGGGAAGAATTTATGAGAAAAAAATCATAGTCTTTGAAAAGCAAAAAGAAATCCAAATTTTATCAAATCCGATTGCCTGGAAGATACTGAGTTTGATTTCCGATAGACCCAGGTATACAGCTCAAATAGCTAAAGAATTAGAGATCTATGAACAAAGCGCTTATTACTATATTAGAAAGTTGGTCTCAATTGGAGCAATAGGAGAATCAGGGACATATTTTGTCAAAGGCGGGACAGCAAAACTATACGCGGCCACCAGTCCAGCATTTGGCATCGAAATGGAATGGGGCGAGAAACTATCAGTTGATCACGACCTGGACAACTGGAAAAAAACTACAGAATTCATGGCTGCTAGGAAGTTTTTAAAAGAATTCATCGACGAAAATAACGAATTCGACGGATTAGTCATAGTAGGATCACCTAATCCTCACGGAATCTTTAAAACATCTGCTAGAGACGGGCATTATGCAATTCAATTGGCTTTTTTTTTAGGAAATATATGCAATTTGCCTCAAGGGTTTGTTGTAAAGTTAGATGAAGATGCTAAAGCTGAAAAGGAATTAGAAGACAATAACTTAATCATAATCGGTGGCCCGGGAACAAACATAGTTTCTTCTGAATTCAACAGATACTTACCAATTAAATTTAACGAAGAAAACTTTTGGTCTGGGCTCGTGGACAAACCTGGGAGAATTTACCATTTAGACAATTTGGGAATCATTGCAAAATTTAGAAATCCATTCAACGAAAAAAAATCTATAATTTTGATTGCAGGAGTGAGATCAATTGGAACTAAATCTGCTGTAATTGCATTTACTAACTTTAGTAAAAAAACATTTTCAGATTATTCAGGAGATGAGCAAGAATGGGAAGCTTTAGTCCAAGGATATGACATGGATAGTGACGGGAAAATAGACTATGTTGACATAGAAAAGGTGGTAAGAACCTAGGTCGTTAAAACTTTCAACTGTTTTTGATAGACTCTGAGGTTTCAATCACTGGAGTAAAATGCACAAGTATCTGAGTTTCTTCCTCTTTCTTTACCAAATATCCGGGCAGGTTTATCTTTCTATTTCCTAAGCTAACGTGGCCATGCACAACAAGCTGGCGAGCTTGGTACGGTGATTTTAGATTAGATTTTTTCATTATAATTGTCTGTAGTCGTCTCTCCAAAATATCTTCTATTTTTAGGTTCAAAACATCATCCAAAGATGCACTGCTAGAAACAAGACCAAGCCTAGAAAGATAGTTTAAGAGTTGTGTTTCCTTTTCGTGTCTGACGTCAATTGATAAAGACAAAAGGGCACGAGCTTGATTCCTTATCCTGGCAATTTCTGTCTGGGCTTTCCATAACTCACGCTTATTTCTTAGACCATAAGATCCAACTACATATAACTCTGAACTTATCTGATCGCTAGTCCAAATGCTACGAGGTCGATTATAATTCTTCTTTGATTTTCTAGGATCTCCCACTCAAATCACCACGATTTATTTAGCCCCAGGTGCTCCAGCTGGTGCCTTTCCTGAAGCCTTCTTGACCCCCACGGCACTTGCCTTCCTGCCTGTGGTCCTTGTGCATTGACCTCTAACTCGTAGTCCAAACATGTGCCTATAACCTCTCCAACTCATTACAGACTTCTCCCTATCAATGTCATTTGATTTGGTAAAATCCAAATCTGATGTAATTAAATGAATATCGGCTCCCGAATCCATATCTTTTCTTCTATTTAGGTACCAATTCGGCACACCTACGGTCCCTATATTTCTGATAGAATTTTCAATATCCGAAAGTTCCTTATCAGTTAAAAATCCTACCCTTAGGTATGGATTAATATTCAAAGACTGTAATATTACTTGAGACAAATTATAACCAACACCTTTAACTTTACTTAATGCAACTACTGACTTTTTGCTGCCTTCGATATCTTTTCCGGCAATTCTTAGAATATGTTTAAACTCTTCGACTGACAACTTGCTTATAATTGAGCATTCCATTTTCCTAAATAAAAACTATGCTAGCCAGATTAATCCCCAACTCCATCTTACCTAATAATAATTACAAAGTCGAGTCATAATAGCA
>JACDCB010000007.1 GCA_013694585.1 Candidatus Nitrosopumilus sp.
TTATCAACGCATCTAAATTTTGAAATATTTATTGACTGTGAACCTACCTTTGTGACTTTTAAATCAGAAATATCCAGCACGATTTCTGATAAATCTTTAAATGCTCTTATCGTTATCTGCTGTTCGCAATCAATAAGGATATTGTTAACAAGATCTGGCTTTATTTTTAATGACATATGTTCGACCGTATAGGATAAGAAGGGAATAGAGTGGATTTTACTTCCAGGAAACGCAAATCTTTTTTTTTCTGACTCTTTTTTTACTTTGTCAATAGAATTCTTGCTCAATTGTACCATGCCTCATTACTCTTGTCATTTACCCGTATTCTCTTATTCAAACATAAGTCTATTGAAAATAGAATGATGATAACGAATATGTGGTTATTTTGTGTTTATTGACGTGACTTGTATCCTTCGTATTTTCATACCTTGCCAATTCGATGATTTTATTTTACTTTTTACACATAATTAGGACTTTTAGATGATTCATAAATGCAAGAGATGTACACCTTAGCACTTAATTTTTAAATGATTCTTTAGTGATTAACTAGTGCTAAACTTTTTTGATTTAGCAAATAATAGCCTTCCCTATCCAGTTACAAAGGACATTCTCATTTTGTACAAGCAGGTAACCAAGCAATATGTAGATACGCCTCTCCTTGAATCCATTAATGATCTAGTGCCTGTCAAAATTAAAAATGAATTTGATACGGTTATAGGTGAAAATTTGAACTTGATGAATCCTATGAAATTGCTACTTGATTGGTTTAAACAGGAGTTTATGAAATGGATGGACAAGAGCCCAATTTGTCCATTTTGCAACCTATCATTGAATCTGAGATATGCTAAAGGCAATTCTTGGATAGTCAGAAGTGTAGAATATCATAATTGCCCGCAATGTTCTTTTGCCGTGGTGTTCCCTAGGTATGGCGAGATAGAAAATATAGCATTTAATCGAATCGGCAGATGCAGTGAATGGTCATTTCTATTCGGAGCTATACTGAACTCCTTATCGATACAATCAAGAATAGTTCATGATTTTCTCGATCACTGTTGGAATGAAGCTCTTATTGATGGAAAATGGATTCATGTGGATTCAACTCTTGATTATCCCATTTCAATCAATAATCCCCACTATTATGAAAAAAATTGGAATAAAAAATATCAATATGTGATGGCGTTCTCAAATAACGAGATAACTGACGTTACAAAAAACTATTCTTTTGAGTGGAAAACTATACTTGAACGAAGAAAGAAGCGAAAGAATGGCGATATGTCTAGAATTAAAGATTATTATGATAAAATATAATCTTTAATTCTTGCCCATTCTACGCTCGCACTCGGTTCAAATTCAAAGTACAATATATTATGATGATCCTACATAGTTTTATATTTCCTTTTTTAGATTCAATGCCAATAGTGACGGCTCTTGTTCCTATTGTTACGCATCTTGTTAGATTGCGTTTACGCCATCTGAGATTATTATATTCTGTAAAAACGTTATTTCTATTCTATTCTTCTTGCTTTCTTCTATTGACCTTAAGAAATTCTTCTAGTTTTTCTAGTGTTTCGGAATGTAGGTGATGCTCAATGCCTTCGGCATCAGAGTTTGCAATATCCTCTCTGACACCAATGAATGTAAAGAACTCTGTCAGTAATTCATGCTTTCTTTTAATATTTTGGGCGACATTTGTCCCTTGTTGGGTTAATCGGATACCTCTGTATTTTTCATATTCTAAATATCCAGTAGTATCTAATCTTCTCATCATTTTGGTAACACTAGGTGCTGAGACATTCAAGCATTCGGTAATATCGACGCTTGTGGCGTATCCTTTTTGTTGAACTAACTCATAAATAATCTCAAGATAATCTTCCATCCTGTCTGTACGTTCCTTTCTCTGTAAACTATTGACTTTTTTTATCGAGTCAATTATTGTATTCTCTCCAAAAGATGAAGTATTATTTGACAACTATCCAGTTCACCTAGTTAGTTATATAGAAACCAAGGTCTGATAAAAAAACTTTGCAAGATTATCACACCAGCAATCCCGTTATGTACATTATTAATAATCCCGTGATGAAGCCTGCTATTATAGCAGTATTAGGATTTTTCTCCTGAGAAGTCAATAATCCTGTTTTTGTGTTAGATTCTTTTTCTCCAATCTTTCTGTTTTCAAAGTTAGCATTGCTCTGTTGCTTTAACGATTTACTCATCCAAATGGCCAAGGCATATACAACTTGAAATATTGCACCTGCTCCGATGGATATGAAGATAATGGAAGCTAGGGGAGTATATACAAATCCACCAATCCATGTCCCAATTATAGTTGGCACTCCTGCTATCAAACCCATATAAATAAGCCGCTTTATCATCAACCTTCCAGTCTTTGCCAACGGCGCGACTATTGCTAATCCCTCAGTTGTATTGTGTATGGTAAAACCTATAATTAGAAAAGTACTTAAAGCAATCTCTCCCAATAGAACGGCAGCCCCTATTGCAAGCCCTTCACCCAAATTATGCAGACCTATTCCGATTGCAATCATTAGCGATAAAGTGAGTGGCTTTATAATTTCATGTTTATCCACTACCTGAATTAATTCATCCTCTCGCCCAACCGTAATATCGATTGGGCGAGTATTTTTCAGTAACTTTGGTGAGCTTTTTATCTTTGAAATTGAATTATTATTGGGGTTAAGCATTTGACCTTCGGAACTTGATCTGCTATCTTGCTTATATTGACTTGATATTTTGGATTCTGCCCTTTTAGTAAAGTACTCTGAGAGAAACAATAGACTTAGAAATGTCACAATTATAATCACCGGTATTAGTAACTGACCATTGAATACCGCAGCCAGATTGTTCGCAGCAATTTCATTACTTTCTAAGAATGCATCGATACCCAAAAATACTAACAAACCTGCGGTTAAACTCAAAAAGAAATTATAC
>JACDCB010000011.1 GCA_013694585.1 Candidatus Nitrosopumilus sp.
AATTCTAAAGTTCTTGTAGATAAGCAACAGGAACTTTTTAATATTCTATGGGAAGTCGCTACCCCTTTGGCACTTAGAAGAAAGGAGTTAGAACAAGAAGAAAAACCCCACTATCAAAAAATACTAACAGATTATAAAGAGATTCTAAATGAAATAGATTTGATCATTAAACAATCTAGAAAGGAACTGCTAATATTCTCATCTATGAAAATACTGCATATCATACTCGATAGAAATAACTTTTTAGAAAATTTAGTATCACTTCTACGAAGAGGTGTAATGATCAGAATACTAACTGATAACGTCGATGAATATGTTCTGAGTCAGGTCGCTGCATTAAATAATACATATAGAAATAGTTCGATTCAATATGGATATACGAATAAACTTGGTAGCACAAATGAAATGGTAATTGTAAATGATGGAAAGTTGGTGGCTCAAATAAAGTATGACGAAGGAAATAACTTAGAAGCCACAGTCTCCAATGAGGAACATACTGTGTTAGTTCAAGAAATCCTATTTGAAAAATATTGGAATGAGGTAAAGAGTCTTGAAGTTGTGAATAGCAATTAGATTAATTACTATGAGGATAAAAATTTCAACATTATATAAATGAAAAATAAAGACAACTAATCCAATAATATTGAATAAATTGAGAGTGGCTTTACAAATTCTTACTAATACTCAATCTAGTTTTTGCCTTTACTATCAGGAGAACAATCGCCGCTTTCTACGAGCCTTGTGATTTCTCGTTCATATCGGCATTTTCTTCAGCATCTTTCAAGTTGTTTATCAATCTTTTGTCTGCCTTGGTGTCATTGCTTGTCCTTTTCCAAAACTTTCCTAATTTTCTAAATAGCACAGAGTCTTTCAACTAATTCTCATGTAAACTATAGATGAATTTGCTTATAAAGAAAATAACAAGTCATAAAAACAAGGGCGAAGTGCGGGATTTGAACCCGCTATGTTCTACAAATCCACCCTAAACATATAGCCAACATCACAAACTAACAATTACATAATGAGTTTGAATAATCTATTATTTGTATTTTAGTCTAAAATTCACTTTTTTCTAATAATACAATAAATTATTGCTTTATTGCACCTATTTAATGCATCAAACCTAGGAAGTCACCCTGGTTCTATCTCTTGATACATTTATTGTCATCATTAAATTGTAAAATTGTAATACCTCCAAATTTTACATCTTTATTACTAGGAGGAATTCCCATCAATGTTCCTTTATGATTTCCAGAAATGGAATATCGACTAACAATTTTGTTATTTTCCTTAACAATATCTTCAATTGATAGTTGTGATCCGGGAAAGGCAGACCAAAATGCTTGATAAAAGTTCTTTAAACTCTCAATTCCAGGTGTAACTCCTGGAAATCGTTGTGTATCAACCTTTTGATCATAAATTTGCATATAACCGTCAAGATCTTGAGCATTCTATCTTTCAACGGCTTTTCGTAAAACATCCTCATAATCACTCATTTAATTAAAAGAATACAAAGTATTAATTAAATATTTTGACTATTATGTCAAGATTCTCAAAATTATTAGAATATGCAGGGACCTATTATGAATAAAATACTAGGTGCGAAGTGCGGGATTTGAACCCGGCAATATCATAATTCTATTAGTTGATCAGATATTCTTAATAAAGTCATGTTTGGAATTAGTTAAGAATCAATCAAAATTTATGATAAAGATGATGTTTTTATTCTATATCATCTAGTTCATTTTAGTGAATGTCTCTACCTTCAGACAATTAAAGGAGTCCAAATACTATGATCCTATACTTACTGAGGTTATGTTTGATTATGATATGATGCTTGAAATGGTCCTTCACTCTATGACTATTATTGAAAAAGGGTATGACACCGTATGGGATGCAAATATGTTCAATTTTACTAGAAAGTACTTTCAAGAAGGAATGAATTATGTTGAAAAATTAATCATAGAGAATGGAATAAGATTAAGATTAATTGTAGAAGCAACATTAGAAAACATCGATGCTATAGATTCGCTAAGACACTACGAGATTCGCTGTCTTGATGACATAAAGGGAAACTTTGGAATATTTGACAATAGGGCATATATGGTGTACATATTTCATACGGCTAATGATAAGCCCGATCAAACTCTTTGGAGCAACTCAAAAGCTTTAGTAGATAAACAACGAATACTCTTTGATAAAATGTGGAACATCTCTATTCCACTATCCATAAGAAGAAAAGAATTAGCATATGAAAAAAGGATGGACCAGAAGCAAATGATAACAGATTTCGAAACACTACAAAATGAAATTGATTCCTTAATGATCACATGTAAAAAGGAATTGATCATATTTTCTTCTACTAAGATCCTATGTAATATTCTAAGTAAGAATGACGTAGTAAAATATTTTCCATCGTTATTAAAAAGCGGTGTAAAAATCAAAATCCTAATTGATAATGCCGACGAACTTTTGATAAAACAAATTACTGCAATAAACGATACTAATCTGACTAACACAATCCAATTAATGCATTCAAACAAGATAAGTGAATTTAATGAAGCTGTATTGATAAGAGATGATAAATATATGTTACAAATAAAGTATGGCATTAATGATCAGTTACTTGCGTTGTTCTCAAGTGAGGAATATAATATTCTGGTCCAAGAGATACTCTTTGAGAAGCATTGGAATGAGGTAAAGAGTCTTACCTCCATTATAAGATAATCAAACGGTACGTTTTATTAACTAAATATGGTAAAGTGTCAAGATCAGTCAAATCATTTAATTATTTTTATCTTGGCTAGATGAGATATTAGGAGCGTATGAAATATATCGTTTGTATGATTAGACTATCAAATCTTTAATTTTAGTAAAATGACAAATTCTCAACGAATTTCTTTCTAATCTCTATTGGAATCTAATTTTTAGAAGTGTCTTACCCTAAAATTGTTATTTTTTATCTGATAGATTTATCTCAAAATTTCTACTACCTTCTTGGCTGCTAAAAACGCTGACGCGGGATTTTGTCCTGTTACTATTTGTCCGTCACTTACTACAAATGGCTGAAAGTTTTCACTTTTTTCAAAATTACCTCCCAATTCTTTGAGTCGATTTTCTAACGAAAACGGGACAGTCTTGTCCAGTTTTATTGTTTCTTCTTCACTGTTGGTGAACCCAGTTATTTTCCTATTCTTTAGAATAGAATTTCCATTTTTATCTTTTGCTTGTAATAAGCCGGCGGGTCCATGACAAACGGCGGAAATGACTTTTTTGTTGTTGTAAAAATCCTCTACTATTTTCTTTAAATCCTTGTCTTCGGATAAATCCCACATCGGTCCATGACCACCAGGTAAAAACAATGTATCATAGTCACTCGGTGAAAGTTGATTTAAGATGAGTGTATTTTCAAGTCTTTCCATTGCTGATTTATCGTTTTGAAGTCGTTGAGTATATTCGGTTTGATTTTCTTTCAGCATACTCTTTGGATCAACGGGCGGTTTTCCACCCCTTGGGGATGCGATTGTAACTTCATATTCATTGTCTATAAATTCATAGTAAGGACCGGCGAATTCTTCAAGCCAGTATCCGGTTTTTTGGCCAGTATTTCCGAGTTGATCGTGAGAAGGTAAAACAAAAAGGACTTTTTTCATAAAATCCAATATCTAACATATTATAAAACGACAATACGATCGAACAAGATTCTCTTGAAATTACTTCTGATCAATTTCTTACCTCTATGATCTGAGGGACCAATTCTGAAACAAGAAGAGGAATCATTTTAATTTCTAAATCTTATTAACAAGGCTGAAATGAACAGTGTATGAAGAACTCTCAATTCTCTTTTGTATTAATTACCAGTATTATTGCAACAAGTCTTGGGAGTAGTTTACTTGTGTCGAGCATAGGGTCAAATCTGGTTTATGCAACAACGTCTCTGAGCCAATCCATTCAACAAAGCCAGGATGAATTGCAATCGGCAATTAATAAGGAAGTCCAACAGACAATTACCGATATTATTATCAATATAAATAATAGCAATTCGGCTGCCGATCAAACTAACGATAGTCAAATCCAAAATAGTGCTTCACTGCCTCCATTTCAACAGAAGGCTGCAATAATAGATAACATGCCGTCTCAAAAGGTGAGAGTTGGAGATATAGACATAGCATATAAACAGCTTGGACAAGGAGTTAATCATATTGTTCTAATTACAGGATTGGGTGCTACTATGGATATGTGGAGTCCGGATCTCTTAACTAAATTATCAAGGAACAATACTGTTATTATTTTTGATAATAGGGGAGCTGGAGAATCCACTATAGGTACAAAGGATTTTTCAATAAGCCAATTTTCTAACGATACACTTGGTTTACTCGATGCTCTAAATATTGAAAAGGCTGACATACTTGGATGGTCTATGGAAGCATTTACTTCTCAAGAACTAGCCTCAATGCATGCGGACAGAGTTAATAATCTCATTTTTGTATGCTTCAAGTTGTGGTGGGCCCAATGCTGTACCA
>JACDCB010000014.1 GCA_013694585.1 Candidatus Nitrosopumilus sp.
TATCCACGTCCCCTGGGCATGTTGACTACGTGTTACTGAGCCGTATGCCACATATTGCTATGTTGACTCGCATGGCTTAGTCCCACTCTGATAGCAGTCGGGTCCGGCAGGATCAACCGGAGTCAAATAAAGTAAATAAAGGCTGTAGAATTATTATTTACTTTATTATAAATCGTCGGTTGATTCTCATATACGCACAAACAAACAAACAAACAAACTTACTTTTTTATGAATTTGTTAGTTTGATTGATTGATTGTATGTTTTTATTATATCGTCCATTTCTCTTCTTCTTCTTATTCCTTGTTTTACCTTTTTCATAAAACAAGGAATAAGATCGAAAGGACGTTTATTGAGTTTCTTTATTGTTATTGCTCTATTTCAGAGATTAACAAAAAAGAGAAAGAGTACGATCGAAAAACTAGATTTGTATGTTGTTTTTTTTATAAAAGAGTCATGCGGTTATTATTACCTAACGTAAGAATTTTCAAAGTTAGATAACATCAACTTGACAAAACGTCTTCTGTGCTTTTGATTCAAGGCAATAATTTTGGAAATCTATATTTTAACAAATGATATAAATCTTTACTAAAATATATTAAATACTTTGATTAGTATCGTAATCTAGAATTCTAGTCTATCTGATCATTCCCATGTCAGATTCAATCTATCAGGTCAGCACTGATTTTTTGATCGAATCCCCCTATTTGTTATATTTTGTAGCTTTACAATGTTATGAGCGCATCTGGAGGTCTGTAAATCACATTATGGCATTAGCCAACTTCATTACCGACGCCGCCTTTTGTCTTGGATACGTTCTACTTACAATCAAAAAAATATTAATATAAATCTTGTTCTTAGGTTAATCATAAAAATGATATCTAATCCACTAATAGGTCTATATAATCGGGACATGGCAAATGGCCTTGATATTCTCAGATATCTTAGAATTAAAAACGAATGTCAAATAGATCACTGATTAAAATAATCCAAACTAAGCAATCTTTGAATTATTTATTATCTCAAAACACGATTTAAAAACAAATAAAAGATTCTGCAAATGTACAATAAAATAGATATGAAATATGAAGATTATGCTGATTTGTACAAGAGTAAAACATTTGAATCTATGAATTTGTATTTCAAATCTAGAGATATTTTTCCCGGAGGAATAAATCATAATATTAGATATTTTAAACCTTATCCTTTTTTTACCATCAAGTCACGTGGTAAATATTTATTTGACATTGATGGAAACAGGTATTTGGATTTTTGGAATGGCCATTGGGCTCTTATCCTTGGTCATTCTCCAGAAATTGTGACATCGAAGTTAGAGAAACAAATTGGCAAAGGTACTCTCTATGGGACCGCAAATAAAGCAAGTTGGAAACTAGGCAATGAAATTAATAAGGCCATACCTCTAGCAGAGAATTTAAGATTCTGTAGCACAGGTTCAGAAGCGACTATGTATGCAATTCGTTTGGCGAGGGCTTCAACTGGCAAGAGGGTAATTGCCAAAGTAGAGGGAGGATGGCATGGTTTCAATACGAACCTCTTGCAATCAGTGAACTATCCTTATGAAGCAGATGAAGGTATGGGTCTAATTGAAGATGAGGGACATTTTATTGAATCATTACAATTTAACGATTTAGAAAGATCCATCAAAGTATTGGAGTCTATTAAAGACGACCTGGCAGCGGTTATTGTTGAACCTGTTTTGGGAGGAGCTGGATGCATCACGCCGCAAGACGGATATCTACTCGGATTACAAGAGTTTGCAAAAAGGAATGGAAGTCTCTTCATCCTAGACGAAATAGTTACTGGATTCAGGTTCGCCTTTGATGGTGCTATGAATTTATTCAAGTTAGACCCTGACCTTTTTACTTTAGGCAAGATTATTGGTGGAGGACTCCCCATTGGAGCAGTTTGTGGAAAGAAAGAGATAATGAAAATGGCAGATTCAACTGTGGACAATAATAAATCTTCATATTGTTCAATTGGTGGAGGGACATTCTCAGGAAACCCATTGACTATGAAAGCTGGATATCATACTTTAAAAGAATTAAGAAAAAATCCAGAAATATATGAGAAAATCAATATTCTTGGAGAGATAGCAAGAAAAGAATTGTCAAAATTATTCGTTGAGCTTGGAATAAGAGTCCAAGTGACTGGAATGGGTTCTTTGTTCATGGTTCATTTCCTAAGCGGAAGGACAGAGAGGATCGAGAATGCTGTTGACGCAGCACTCGGTGACAAAGAGCTATTGATTAATTATGATCTGGCCCTAATGGCTAAACATGACATATTTTTCTTGCCAGGAAAGATGGGAGCTTTTTCAAACACTAATGACAAGAAAGATGTAACTAGATTGGTCGAAGCGACTAGAAGACTCTTTGAACAAGATAAACAATAACCAAACTAGAGCAGGAGCTTCATCATAAAAATCTTCTATTCTTAATATTAATTTTCTCTCCATAACGCCTTTTTCTTTGCCACCAAGATAAAAAAGACAAAATAAACGGATTGGACAATTAATCCTAAAGAGATAGACCAACCCTCAGGAATTGGGAAACCCATTGAATATTGCAACATTAATGATGCGTGGGTAGTGGGAACAAAATAGGAGATGAATTGCAATTCTACCGGTAGCTTTTCTATTGAATAAAAGACTGGAGGTATAACCGCAATTATAACATTTACGAAAGAAATTAGCTGAGTGGCATTTCGCATATGTAACATGTGAGAAGACAAAAAAAATCCTATGGAAGACATAGTCCCCCAAATGAGAAAGACATTTAATAGTAACAAAGGGAGGAAATTCATAGAAACTGAAAAAAATACGGCAAGTGATAGTAAGACTAGTAGTGCTGGCAGCCCGTAAAGTAATTGTGACAGAGCCAATCCCAGCATATAGGTTATTGGAGAAACTGGAGAAGCCACAAATACATCTTGCATTTTGTATTCAATTTTGTAAAATGATATATCTTGACCTAAAGCCAATCCATAACCTACTAGTGCCATAACCAGACTCCCAGCGACGGCAAACTGTACATACTCGCCACTACTTACTACAAATAAGATAAACAACAAAGAAAATGGAGAAATGGCTGTAAATATTAATGACAGCGGATTTCTTCTTAACCAAAGGAATCCTGTCATATATGCAATGATAAAGATCTGTTTGGTCACTACATAGGAATTATAGAGAATATTCATGACTAAAGTACGTTTTCGGTCTGGGGAGATATATATTAACTAATGACAACTGAAAAGATACTAGTCATGTAGTTAAGGAAAAGGTATATTGCTCAATTCGATTCAACCAAGGAGTGATATTGAATTCTATTATAACCAACAGAACAATAGATGGCACGTCAAATTTCATTTCATTGAAGCCACAATTAATTGACCACATTAAACTTTTAAATAGAACAAAAATTCCTTCTGAAAAAATCAATAGAAAAATAAATGTTGTTGGATCTGGTGAAGAACTCAAAAACTATAATTATCAACAAATACCCAGTTTTTGGATTGAAGGGTATGGCTGTTCTGCTAATTTTGCTGATTTAGAAATGATGGCAGGACAGCTTAAACAACGAGGATTTAGATTGGCTGAGAATCCCGAAAACGCCTGTATTAATTTGATAGTTACCTGCTCAGTAAAAAATTCGACAGAACATAAAATGATCAATCGAATCAAGTATTTGACCAATACTAATAAACCGTTGATTATAGCCGGTTGCTTGCCGGCGGCTGATGAAGGGCTAGTAAGATCAGCCAATTCCCACGCAAGCATTATTGGACCCAATTCTATTGATAAGGTAGTCGAGGTCGCTCATGCAACTATGGGTGGACAAATCGTATCGGTTTTAGAGAATTCACAAATTGAAAAAATAAATATTCCCAAGCTTAGGATAAGTCCAATAATCAGTATCGTTGAAATCTCAAGTGGGTGTTTAAGTGAATGCACCTTTTGCCAAACAAAGCTTGCAAAGGGCGACCTAAGGAGTTATAGAATTGGTGAAATAGTTAAACAAATAAGACAAGATTTAATACAAGGGAGTAAAGAGATTTGGCTTACATCTACGGATAATGGATGTTATGGATTGGACATTGGGACTAACTTGATAAATTTACTAAAAAGTTGCGAAAAAATAGAACAAGAATTTAGGATCAGACTCGGAATGATGAACCCCATGTATCTAAATAGAATGCTAAACGATCTATCGATGTTATATTCAGAAAGCAATAAGCTTTTTAAATTCATCCATATACCCATCCAGAGCGGGAGTGAAAGAGTCTTAAGAAAAATGAAAAGAGGACACACGGTCAATACCGTCAAAGATCTTGTCACGAGGTTGAAAGACAAAATTCCTGAAATAACAATAGCAACTGACATAATTACAGGCTTCCCTACAGAAACAAATGAGGATTTTGAACAGACTCTAGATTTAATATCTTTTATTGATCCTGACATAGTTAATTCATCGAAGTTCAGTTCTAGGCCCGGAACTGCGGCCTCAAAATTAATGAAGGTTAATGACGACATAATTTCATCCAGATCAGAAAGGCTACATAAATTAATTAAAGCGATAGCAAAAAGGAGAAATTCCAAGTGGATAAATTGGGAAGGGGAGATACTCATTAACGAAATTGAAAATGGAAAACTGAAGGGTAGGAATGATTTTTACAAATCAATAATTCTTGATCGTGATCCTGATGAGTCATTTTTGAAAAGTACGACCCAGACTAAAAATCCGCCACAAAGGCCAGATTCAAAGCTCTATCATAAATACACGGATCAAAAGGAAGAAAATATGGTTATTGATACTGGCCCATATAAGAATAGCACACTATATCTTGAAAATCCTTACTTAGGCAAGAGAATCAGAGCAAGAGTGGTATCTTATTCTAATCATGTACTAAACGCAGTTCCAATATAGACTCTACAAGTCAGAAGTGATCTCACAACACTTTTATCTATCGATCAAGGTTTGTTAATGACCATTGAAGAATGCTACTACTTTAAATACATGTATTATCGGTGTTGGGAATGCAGGGATAAAGATAACAACTAAAGTATTGGAAAAAGTGAACTTAGATTATCTTTTTTTGGAGAATCATTCCTCGACTGGTTTTGATTTTGATAAAAAAATTGAAATAACCATTCCATACAGAATTAATCCATCATTAGACCAGATAAGAAAAGCATTATTGGAAGCAAAAGACGAAATTCTATCAAAGGTTAATGAATATCAATCTATTATCATAGTTGGAAACTTAGCTTCCAAGTTTGGATCAGCAGTCCTGCCAGTTTTATCTCAAATACTTAAAAATAACATGAAGCGAGAGGTAATATGCTTAACTATACTCCCTTTTGGATTCGAGAAAGAAAAGTTATTCCGTTGCGGAGTATCTCTTTCTTTTTTATGTAAATTCGTTAACAGCGTTATTGTAATTGATAACAATTCAATAATAAGAAATGGGAATGATATTTCCATTGCACAATGCTACGAGATTACCAATACAGCGATAGTCGATATAATAGTTCAATCATTGAACAAGAGTTTTCCAGAAAAATTTAATTTTGTTACTTCTAATAAATCTACAGTAGGCACAAAAGACGCATTTATAGAAACAATGGCTCAATTGACACAAAAAATTGATATTAATAGTATCCAAAAATGCTCGCTTTATTTGTATCAGCCTACTGAAAAAATCTCAATAATGAAAAATGTGATAGAAACAGCCAATAATTTACTTTCGGAAGCTGAACAGGAAGTAAACATAATAGAAGAAGGAAATGAAATTACAAAATGTCATATTTTGGTGAAAACAAATAAAGATATTGTATCAGGATACGATCCGCTGAACTTTTTGATACCGAAGAATAATATTTTAGATTTTGAGCCAGAGATAGCAATGGATAATATTCAATTACCTTATTTCAAAGATATTGAATCGATATTTGCTTTGGGTAACAGAAAGTCCAGTAATGGATTTTAGTACTTGAAAAAGTAATAAAATCCATCTGCAAATTCACTGTCAGGGATTTTTTTGACTCTAAAATTATGGACAATTCTAAGTATAAAAAAACTGTTCTGATAAAAATAATTATTGATTTAGGTCATTGCTATTTCTTTTCTTTCGCTCTACTCTCTTCAACTGGAACACTATCATCTTCTGCTTCGATCTTTTCTGACTTTTCGGTTTTCGTTTGAGAATCTGATTCGATGACAATATCCTCATATAGAGAAACTATAACTTGATCATCTTCATCTTTCACAATTCTAACCCTTACCTTTCTTGGGGGATTAGTCTTGCCTCTTTCCCAAATGTATCGATTCAGCTCTTGATCAATCTTAATTTGAGAGCTTTTCATATGTTTTATGGCGAATTCTTTAATCATGTTAACTACTCTATCAGTTCTCTTATGCTTTGGTGTTAACCATGCTTTACTGAAATTTATTGTATAAATTCTTGCGAGTGTATCCTCAACATTTGACATTTTATATTATCTCCTTTTTTATCCTATATTCACATCTGATCTACGCCATGACCTTCTTTTTGGATTTGTTCTAACATGTCGGTGTGTCCGAATAATAATCCAGGCTGGCACCGGTCTATTTTGCTTAATTTTCTTCAATAGTCTTATTTTTCTGGTAGTACTTTTGCGGGCAGCCATGATATCTTCTTTTACAATACTACCTATTTTTAAGTGTTAACATATGATAAAGATCGTTATGCGAAATATTTCAAGCTCATAATAAATTGTTGAACCTCTAAACTAATAAGATTTAATAAGTTCTTACCTACCTGCGGCGAGCATAGAAAAAAATCTTTATCGTTGCGATTCATAAAGTTGAATTTAATTACTAAATTCTTCGGATAACGAAATTCATTACACCGATAGTCGAAGTAAAATGCTGATTATATAAAATCTCGAATACTAAAGAATAACGATCGTTAGATGACCTAATATTGATGATAATCATATACTCTATAAAGAATTCTTAGTAGAACTGATTTATCCCTTGTAATTGATTCCGGCTATAATTCTAATGAAAGATATAAAGATAACAAAAAAATTCTTTCGCGCATTTTATGACTGCATTAGATTAAAAATAACAAATTAATTGCCTATTTCTATCTTATTAAGGTATGTACGTCTGTGAAACTTGCTTTAATTTTCTAAAATCAGTTTATACTGTGAAGCAATTAAAAAAAATTCAAGTAATCTCAAAAAGCCAAGAATCAGGAT
Organism: Candidatus Nitrosopumilus sp.; assembly: GCA_013694585.1. Lineage (GTDB taxonomy): Archaea > Thermoproteota > Nitrososphaeria > Nitrososphaerales > Nitrososphaeraceae > Nitrosocosmicus. The sequence goes on from JACDCB010000014.1 coordinate 7,260, forward strand.
TACAATGTCTCAGCAGTTATCATAAGAAGCTAGTTGATAGTTTCAAGTCCTAACATACAATATCTAACGCTGAGTGTGTTTTATGACTTGAGAGTCAACGTCGTCGCCGACATTTATATTAAATTTGTCTGTAAAATTTGAAACAACTTCTAATACATACAAAGAGTCATCTTTTGGTGTATAGGAAGGACATGGGAACAAGAAAATGCAGGGCGGAAGCTTGCTTTCAATGTGAACGATCTTTCCAGCTGAATTAATCCAAATTATGTCTATCGGAAATTTCATGTCCTTCATCCAAAATGAGTATTTTTGTGGGGATTCAAAAATGAATAGCATTCCTTCAGTTTCCTCTAGTGAACCTTTAGTAGCTAATCCTTTAGCCTGAGATTCAGGAGTCGTTGACAGACTGGCAAGTAAATTCACCCCTCCCACCGACACCGAAGCTGTTTGATTTTGTTCTTGTTGTTGCGCTAGGACGCTTCCAAATTCATTATAGACTATTGAGAATAACATTATTAAGAAAAAAACTAAGCAGGGAAACCATGGAGAAATAATTTTCTTCAATTGTATCGATGTACATGTAGTTTACATAATTTAAACAATACATTTTTTATAATGAGATAGATGATACACTTATGGAATGCAATTGCAGATGTATAAATTGCAAAAGTCCAAATTTAACTAGTAACGATTTTGTAGCTTCTGATGGGTATGAGGATTCTCATCATACTTGTAAAACCTGCGGGGTACATTTCAACCACCTAGATGGAGAACAATTCAAGTTTTGTGATACCTGTGGACACAATTCAACAATTAAGAAATAAGACTTGGATAACGATCATGATAGGAGTTTTTCCTTGGATAATGCGTTATCGAATTCTTCCTCACTCATTAAATTTTTCGCAATTACAACTTCTTTAATGGTTTTATTGCTTGACAATGCTTCCTTGTAAACTTCAGCTGCTTTTAGATAACCTATAATGGGATTCAACAAGGTGACCAACACGGGGCTCTTCTGTACGCTTAATTGAAGTTTTTGTTTGTTTGTTTGTATTCCATCAACCATATTCTTGGAAAATATAGGCAGAAAATTAGTGAGCATATCTGTGGAATCTAACACTGATTTAACCATACCTCCGAGCATGACGTTTAATTCAAACTGTCCTGCCTGAGATGCCAGGGTGACCGAAAGATCATTACCGATTACTATGAAACAAATCATATTTAGGGTCTCAGAAAGAGAAGGATTGACTTTTCCTGGCATTATTGAGGACCCTGCATGAACAGCTGGGATAGTGATTTCTGCAAATCCGGCCGTGGGCCCTGAAGCCATCAACCTAAAATCGTTTGACATCTTGGTCAATTCAATGGCCAAATTTTTTATTGCAGAGGAGCAATTCGCTACTTCGAGCTTACTTTGTAGCGAGTAGAATAAGTTAGGAGATGGCCTCAATGGCAGTCCAGAAATATTTGCTAGATTTTCAACCACAAGATGTTGATAACCTTTTGGGGTATTTGCGCCTGTTCCAACTGCGGTGCCTCCAAGGGCGACAAAGTAGAGTTGTTCCACAGATTTAATAATATATTCCTTTGATTTTGTTAATGCAAACATGTACGAACTAAATTCGTCCCCCATAGTAACAGGGATTGCATCCATTAGGTGTGTTCTACCAATTTTTATATCATCCTTAAAATCAATGGCTTTTTTTTCGATTGAACGAATTAATAGGTCCAATGATTTTATTAACTCTAAGCAATTCATGATGATAGAAATATGAATGGCCGTCGGGGAGGTATCGTTACTAGACTGAGACATATTCACATGGTCATTTGGGCTGATGAATTCATAAAATCCCTTTGGTTTGCCAAGTATTTCTAGCGCCCTGTTTGCAATTACTTCATTACAATTCATATTAAAAGCTGTACTTGCTCCCGAATTCAGCATCTCGATTACAAATTGTGCAGAGAATTTTCCATCCAAAATTTCATCACAACTCCTAATTATTGCGTCGGCAATTCGTGAAGACAACACGCCAAGGTCTCGGTTTGTCAACGCAGCTGCTTTCTTAATCATTATGAAGGATTTGATAAAGTTCCTATGTGGAGGGAGTTTTGTTATTTGATATTGTTCCTTTGCTCGTGCTGTGAATGGACCATAATAGACATTTTCTGGGACTTCTACCTCGCCTAATGAATCTCTATCAATTCTAGTTTTTTGAGACATAGTTTTCATTT
>JACDCB010000017.1 GCA_013694585.1 Candidatus Nitrosopumilus sp.
AGCTAAGGGATGATACGAAGCATACAGTTGCAGAAGCAATAGGGTTTACAACTTATTCTAATAGTTTACCCACTGTATTAACATATGCTGCAATATTTGACGTGATCTGGAAACAAATAGAGTTGTATGAACAATTACAAGTCCATGACAGGATGCAAAAGGAATTCATAAATGTAGCCGCCCATGAATTAAGAACACCAATACAGCCAATAATTAATGTATCCGACTTTGTTAAAAGTAGAATAAAAGATCATGAACTTAGGGAATTTCTCGATATCTTAAACAGAAATGCAAAAAGATTAAAAAAACTATCCGAAGATATCTTAGACGTAGCAAAAATTGAAAGTAATTCTCTTACACTTATTAAAGAAAATTTTACATTTAAAGAGATAATACCAGATATGATAAGAGATTATCAAAATAGTACTGACAATAGAGATATAAAAATCACATATGGAATCCTTGATACTTTGGTCGTTTATGGAGATCAAAGTAGGATAAGCCAAGTTATTTCTAATTTGATTAGTAATTCAATAAAGTTTTCCTCCGACGTGGTTTCAATATCCATAAAAGCTGAAAATAAGGTAATCAATATGCCTAATGCAAGCAGTAAGGAGATGGTTGTTATAAAAGTAAGGGATGCAGGTGTCGGAATTGATAAAGATATTTTTCAGAAATTGTTTACCAAGTTTAATACTAACTCATATCAAGGTATGGGTTTGGGTTTGTATATCTCAAAAAAGATTGTTGAGGCACACGATGGAGACTTGTGGGCAGAAAATAACAAGGATGGGGCAGGAGCAACATTTAGTTTCAGTTTACCTATATAATGCACTTTGTATAGTAACACTATTCCATTAAAATTTCGGGATTGACGCCACTTTCTATATGTCAATTCCATTAACAATTGATTCTACGATTATGATTAATTATATCTGTAACGATGAGAGATGATATCCTGATTCTTTCATTATTTAAAAGGTTAAACCATCTGCCATTTGCAGCGGGTACTAGTTAAAAAGACTATTGTTTCTAATATATAGTATACTTGTGATTATTCATATACAAAACAAAAGTATTTTATTTTTTCTTAAAATAATTATGAAGTAATAGATCACATCTAATGAACCGGATCTAAATTCCGAGTGGAATCATGCGAAGCAAGGGATTTGACCCTTTTGTTTCTACATTTGTCTATTGCTTGTAAAGTTGTTCGTGGATTTATCTAGGTCTTGTCAGATTTGGTCCTCCTCTATAACAGTACGAGACCCAAGGAATGTAGATAATCTATCTTCATAAAACTCGAAGCAGTACAATATCTTACAGCTCATCAGAAATCCGCCAACACAGTAGAGTAATACTTACATTTATTGCATATCAATAATTCTAAATTACCTATGATGGATTTAGAATTAGAACAAAACGGATTCAAGATTTTTGAGAGTGTTTAAACGCTTAGATTGATCGTAAATACCCCTTTAATCAAAAAGATGAAAAAGTACATAAGCTCATCAATAGAATGCGTTCTAAAAGCACATTTTGGATAGTTTTCTCATCACCAAAATATATGTATAGAGGTCGTATGTCCTTTCCCTAAATTAGATTTAGTCGTAAAAAGAAAATATAAAAATTGCCATAGTTTATTAAATTATTTTTAATAATCATATTTTTTACCATTCAAATAACAATTAATATAAAAGAATTTGTATTTTATATAAATAGTTAAATATTTGATTGCGTAAAATTGACAATGGTAAACAATTCTACAGTATACCATGAAAAAAATTTCACTATTTCGGAGTTTTGTATTAAATATAAATTATATAATATATTTAAGGCTTGTAAAAAGAGTACAAATTGCAAAATTATATCAGAATCTGTGATGAGCTAAATGATCACATCAGACACCGATTACAAATCTAATATTAGTAAAATACATGCTGATGACATTTTTTCATTTGATTCATACAATAGAAATGACAATAACGATCAAATAACTTTTATCAATTATTCCCATAGTTACTGTATATGTTTTGTTGATATTGTTAGCTCTACTAAGAATATTTGTGAAATGACTGAATCAAATAAAATTCAGGAATATTATTCAGTGTTTCTCAATACAATGGGTTCTATAATTAAAAGTTATAACGGAAGAGCAGTGAAGAACGCCGGGGATGGTTTATTATATTATTTTCCTAGAACATTTGATCTTAAAAATGAATCTGCTTTTCAAAATGCACTTGACTGTGGCTTAGATATGATTGAAGAGAATGAAAAGCTCAATCAATACTATAAGAACAGAGGGTTATCGTCTATAAACTATAGAGTGAGTGCAAACTACGGACGGGTAGAATTAGCAATGTCTCTAAATTCTAACAGTGTCGATATTTTTGGATCACCTGTTAATATGTGTTCTAAAATAAATCAATTGGCTTGTCCTAATCAGATGATTATCCAAGATGATTTACATGAAGTTTTGAAAAAAACAGAATTTTATAATCAGTATGAATTTAGAAATGTGAGTAACCATCAGTTATATGGTGATACCAACTACATTATTTTCTCTGTTGATCGCAGAGATAGTAAGATAAATAATAGATTCAACAAAAAACAACCCCACAAACAAGCTCGTGCTAACGTGTCTTCTAACATATTAATAATTGATGACGATAAGGATATCCTCTTTACGTTTAAAACCATCATTCATAGTGAGGGTTATCATGTTGATAGTTATTCAAGCCCTTATGAGGCCTTAGGTCATTTTTCTCATATAGATCCCTATTTTTACGATCTGGTAATAATGGATATACGTATGCCAGAATTAAACGGTATTTTATTGTATTCAAAAATCAAAGCCATTAATCCAGAGGTGAAGGTGATTTTCTTATCTGCACTAAATGCAGTTGATGAAGTGCTTAGTATATTTCCTGAGATCAGACACAGTGAAATTATTAGAAAACCTATTGAACCTGATGTATTACTTTCAAAGATAAGCTCTATTTTACAACCCTGAGAAATGATGAGGTTTATCTTGGACGAGTTTACATTAGAAGCAAGAATTTGCAAGATACGAAAATTGCTTATATCCAGTCAAACCACCATCTTTTATTCTCTACTCGTAATGAAAGGCGTCTTTACATTGATTGACAATTACATCCTCGAATTCTGGTGCATGTTGTTTCGTCATGGCCCTTACATCAGAGGTAGAAAGTATTGAATAGAATAAGGTTAAATAATCCTGTTACCAGATATATAACCACTTATCTAAATTTTTTATCAAGCTCTAACTTTCTATTATATACCGTTACTCCAATAATACCTCTTTTAATAGTAGCTGTTTTGTCCACAGATTCATATCTGTGGGTTGGGTCAGAAATCCATCACTTTTATATAGAACTTTTTGCGGTCATACTATCTGCAGTTTTAGGCTTCTATTACATTTTACATGCACGCAATCTAAATGATAGATTTAGTTTATTTGTTGGGATAGGATTTTCAGTAAGCGCTGCCCTGGATTTGTTTCATGTGGTGGTATCGTACAGTATGATGGAAGATGTGAGTTTTCTAAAGTATTTCATTCCACAAACCTGGTTTGCGGGAAGAATATTTCTCAGCTGTATGTTATTGATAGGTGTTGCAAAATATTCATCTTTATTGTCCGAGGATAGATGGGTTACAAGGAACAAAGAAGCTCTTGTTAAAGGAATCCCCTCGGAAAAAAAGAGGTCAAAAGATGGTAAGACAAGCAAAATTCCACGAAATTCTGCAAGATAACCTTTTAATAAACCTCACATTTCTTACAGGATTAGCCAGTATCCTTGCTTTTACTTCTCTTTATATAATATATCCTGCGAGTGTTCTAGACAACTATTCTTTACATAGGCCTTACGAAATACCGCCTCTAATACTATTTTTAGTTACTCTGTTTTTTTTCTATAAAAAGAAGC
>JACDCB010000071.1 GCA_013694585.1 Candidatus Nitrosopumilus sp.
AACCCTACTACCACTAGGAACTTAATCCCCACGGATGAGAACTGTTACCAATTATTATTAGATTAGGTTTGAGATAGATAAGCTAAGATTTATAATAAAATAGGTGTATTAAAAAAAAATTGTTCTAGAACTGGAAATATCCAGCCAAAGATGTTGTAATCAAAGTTAAAAAAGCCATCTAATAGTATGATAGCAATAACAATTCTTTAATATTTCATTGGAAAATCACTTTTCATGGTAGAGAAATCTGGGTTTGATAATGCCAAAGCTGAAGCATTTGCTGGAAAACTGTTAGAAATCATCAATGGGGGTAGCGTTTCACTTATGATTAGTATAGGTCACAAAACCGGTCTATTTGATACTTTGTCAGAATTACAGGCTCCAAGCACATCAGAGGAAATAGCAAAGAAAGCACATCTTAATGAACGATATACAAGAGAGTGGTTGGGAGCAATGGTTGTTGGAGGTATAGTTCATTATTACCCTGATCAAAAAAGATATTTTTTGCCTTCTGAACATGCCGCATTCACAACGAGAGCTGCAGGAATTGACAATATCGCTCTCTTTTCTCAATATATTTCTCTAATGGGATTAGTTGAAGACAAGATTGTAGATTGTTTTAGAAATGGAGGTGGAGTACCCTATTCAGAGTACCCAGGTTTTCAGTCACTTCAAGCAGAAGAAACCTCTAGAGTATTTGATTCAAGATTGATAGACCAGATAATACCTTTAGCAGGAAAGGATGTATTTAAAAATCTCCAAAACGGAGCAGTTGTCCTGGATATAGGTTGTGGACGTGGTCATGCTCTAAATCTTATGGCAAAAGCGTTTCCAAATAGCAAATTTGTCGGATATGATTTTTCAGAGGAAGGAATAGAGGCTGGGATGAAAGAGTCCAATGACATGAATCTTGACAATGTTCAATTGGAGGTTAGAGATGTCAATAGCTTAACTGATACTAACAAATTTGACCTTATTACCGCCTTTGATACTATTCACGATCAAGCTCATCCCACGACTGTATTATCAAAAATCTATAACGCCTTAAAACTTAATGGAACTTTCCTAATGCAAGACATTGCTGCTTCAAGCAATACAGAAGAAAACATACAAAACCCCTTGGCTCCTACTCTTTATACATTCTCAACAATGCACTGTATGACTGTTTCATTGGCGCAAGATGGAGAGGGTTTAGGAACAGTTTGGGGACGACAGATGGCGGAACAAAAACTAAAAGAAGCCGGGTTTTCAGGACCAATTGACGTCAAACAAATTGACGGAGATATACTAAATTATTACTATCTAGTTAAAAAGACACAAGCCCATAAAGTTTAGGTTGTCGAATTGATGATTTGTTACAAAATACATCTACAACTTATATGGAAATGATTCACCTACTCGAGTTTAAAAACTGTGATATCGTTAATTACCATAGAATCCCACTACCACTAGGAACTTAATCCCCCCATGGATGAGGACTTATAGTTGACTGGCCTGATGCAAATTCTCAATTATAGTAGTTTACGACTGTAAGTTCTATTGAAAAGATGATATGTAATTCGATTCTTGAATTGAGTAAAGCATTAATGAACAGGAACAATACTCGAATAACTCGATAAATTCTAAAATATTTCGGTGTGCATCTGTATGTATATCAAACATGTTTAAATTAACTACTTTACAAATCACAATACTAGGTATTATTTCAAATTTTATTTTACTACTTATTGTTTGTTCTAATGAACCAATAATAGTATTATCTTATCTTTCATCCATAGACACTAATCTGACTAAATTTGATAACGTTAACAATGACATTATGATAATTTATAACGTAACTCTTATAGATGGTGTAAATTCTATACCAAGAAATAACGTAGCCATAATAATAAATGAAAATAATATCGATAATATAATAGCGATTAACAACAACAACCGCTCAAGCATAGATGAATTTATTAAAAATAATCCGCATGCAAGCTTAATCAACGCAACAGGAAAATATCTTATTCCCGGTCTAATTGATATGCACGCACATGTAGCAGGAGTACTTAAGAATTCTTTCAATTATTCGCTAGCAGTTGAAACTCTCAGTACACTTTTAAATTATGGCGTAACAACGATAAGAAATCCTGGAGGGCCTACAGAACAATCTATAGATTTGAGGGAAGAGGTATCTTCCGGTGAAATTCATGGACCTCAGATTCTAACCGCCGGAGAATTGTTGAATTCTCCCCAAGAGCTTATACCTTTTGTAGAAAAGAAGATCAGTACTGAAAAAGAGGTAAGAATAGAGGTCAAAAGACAAGCAAATATGGGAGTTGACTTTATCAAATTGTATGTTGGCCTAACACCCAATTTAGTAAGTGCTGCAGTAGAGGAAGCTCATCTTAATGGTATCAGAGTAATAGGACATTTATATTCTACCAGCTGGACCGACGCAGCAAATATGGGTATCGATTATTTGACTCATGGTGTCCCAGTTGACCCAAATACTTTATCAGGTGAAAATAACAGCATCTTTAAAACTAATACCGCAGCCGGTCCTTTCGATCATTTTTCCTGGTTAGAACTGGTTGATCTAAATAGCCAAGAGATAAGTGAAATGGTTGAATCACTTTCGAGAAATAATGTGACTGTGGATCCTACTTTGAGCATTTATGAGGCCATGCTCAGTGACCACCCAAATTCAAAATATCTTTGGACTAAAATAATGGGATTAACGAAGAAAATGTATGAAAAAAACATAAATATATTGGCGGGTACAGATATCCCTAATTTTGGACTAATTCCGGGAAAAAGCCTTCATCATGAATTAGAATTGCTTGTAGAAACAGGAATCCCTCAACATGAAGTAATTAGGATTGCGACAATAAATGCTGCAAAATCATTAGAATTAGATGATGAAATCGGTACCATCGAATTAAATAAACAAGCAGATATGGTAATACTTTCATCAAATCCCCTTGAAGATATACGTAATACACAAAATATCCATATGATAATTAATAATGGTAAAATAATTGATAATACGTTATTAAGATGATGCGTTATATGTTTTAGAAATAAAAAATATACACACACGACAAATTAATTTGGATTAGAAAATATTTACGGGATGTAATAGAACCCTATTACCACAAGGAACTTAATCAATCCCCACGGGCCCGCTGAGTAATACGGTTCTTATACCAGATCAACGATAAAGAATATAGTCATTAATGTGATGTAGATGCCAGTTAAACTTTCTACAATCGTGAATAATATTTAGACCTGTATATCGAATGCGTCCTTCTTTTTCTATTTGATATCTTCTTTACTTTGTTCCCATCTACTTCTAACTCAAGGTCTATCGCTTTAGACTCGATATTCAACTTTGCTACTCGAGACGTTGCCATTGCAAATTGAATGTGAAAACAAGAAAAGGATCTACACAGTGAACAAAATAATTTATTGTCATTAAGATGGATCTCGGCTGTCTTATTTTCTTTAACGTCTTTTACGACATTTACTCGTAAGGTAATTAATTCTGCAGCAGTAGATCGAGGCATTTAGGTGCTATAAATACGAGAACTCAATATTTAATATCATGATTATCGCTACATCGTAAGTACATGTATTACGCTGCGTAATGTATATAAACATGTTATAACATATAGTGGTATGATAAAATCAAAAATAATAATAAAATTGCCTATCATTAGTACAACAAAACCGATCAGAAAAATTTCCAAACATTTATCGGCTAGAAAGGAAACTGACCAAAAATAACTTTACGGAGGTGTAAAATGTTAATTTGCAAGCCTATTATTACCGAGAAAACAATTACAATGTAGATAATAATTTTTGTACTGCCTTTGATGAATTTAATGACATAAACAGGAAATTATTTGAAGTACCTGAGGTCGATAAACTCATATCTTTTTCAGATAAGAAAAACATTTGTATCCAAAATCAATCCCATCAAAGCAGTAATTTTTTAAATCGTGTTATTGCAAAAATTTGCATTGATTATCATGCATGTAAAACAAGTGACAAGGATAATAAAGTTGAAAAGAAAATAACTATTCTGATAGATGCAGGAAGCGGTAATAATCTAGGTTGTCTATATCTTAATTTAGTTAATCAAGCAATAAAGAAAGAAATAGACATTAACAACATTCTTGACAGGATTATCATTACTAGAGCCTTTACATTTCACCAATTGGCTAATATATTAATTTATGAACTTCCCAAGGTAGTTAAAGAAATAGGTAACAAGTTACAGATTATTATACTAGACTTGCTCGATACATTGGTTTCTTCGACTGTTAAAAGCAAAATAAAAACATTTGAAAATAAACGTTATTCAGCAACATCAAGAAATGCTATTCAGGAGAATGCAAAGATAGTCAATGAAATGATTGACGTTTTGATTAGTCTTTCAGTAAAATATTTCGTAATTCTAACTTATGATGATTGTGAAAATATTAAGGGTAGTTCTATAGCAATCAAATTCAATAACGCTATCAACATAAAGCACTCGACTGAGAAGAATAAGAATAAAAACGAACAGATTTTTAAAATAGAACAAATAACATACCGGAACAACAGTTCGATAAATAGCGCTAATATCGAACAATTGGCATATCTGGACATGGATAAATGCGTCTCACCAGCAAAATTAATTAACCTGAGTGGAGTCTGATGGGTCGTTCCATCCCCTCATTTAGAATGTTGATAGACATTGAAAGATCAGAATGGATAGATTTTAAAAAAGAACTCTGCAAAGAAGACAAACAAAGATTTGATAGATTGTTTTCAGTTCCTAAACTATATTGTCATGCTTTATCTAATTTATCTAATCCAATAACAATCGAACCAATTATTCTTAGTCTCATTTTCAACAATTTCAAGATATTTAATAAAATAGTTCATGGCTCAATGACTACATCTGTAGAAGTTGAAAATGATAGTATCAAAGAGGGCGGTTTTCAAATCTGTCAGTCAATCAAAGAATCAGAAATTGAGATACAAATTGGATTTAACAAAATAATACAAGATTGGAATAAATTCATTGATTGTCTAAATGAAGATGATGAATTTATTTTCATGAAAATGATAGGTGATTGCTATAACAGTTACCATAAATCAATCAATCAAAGCTTCAAAGCGAATTCAGATTCCTGTTATTCCAGACATTTCGCCTTTATTATGGCTCTGATTCTTTATCAACAAAAGCAAATTGATTCTGTCAAAAGTATTCAAAGATTATTTAACTAGGGTATGTTATCTCATTTGGCAAGTTTCTAGATCTAGGACGAAAAAAGCATATCCAACCAAATAGTTAAAGAGTCAAGATTTTGTGATGTTTATAACCTT
>JACDCB010000072.1 GCA_013694585.1 Candidatus Nitrosopumilus sp.
GAAGACGACAGCGCAAAATCAAGCTCTGACAGCTCTCGTTTGATTGCTCCTCAAAGTGGAACTACATCAACAGAAACAGGTACACCATTAGCTCCTCAAAGTGGAACTACATCAACAGAAACAGGTACACCATTAGCTCCCATAGTCTAATCGAATTGACAATGATTAGGTTAGCAGGTGCGAATAAAAAATTCTATTCCTGCTACCCTGAAACCATCTTTTTTATATTTTTGATTTATTCAGATTATTAATTTCTTTTTTCGATATAATACTTATGGTCATTCAATGCATAGTATAATCAATTTCAGAAAAGAAGATTCCACAAAGTACTAATTGTCAGTCTGAAAAAAAGGCCATTTTATTTATAACTAATACTACTATTATTGTAAATTTACAAATCTCTAATTTACCAATACTTACCATGTGGTAGTACAAACTTGTAGTTTGATTCTCATTAATAACGTTTCACGAAACGGTTTCAAATATTTTTTTAAGATCTTCTTTAAGCGCTTTGTATTTATCCAATCTTGTTCGTCCTTCCTCTGTGGAAGGTATATTCTCCAATAATTTTCTTTGTTCTTTTTCTGTCATACAATCAACGGAGTTCAGGATGTCTTCTAGTTCAGACTTTGATAACTCAAGTGTGATTATTTCACTAGGACGATTCGTTTTAACAATTTTTATCATGTTCATATTGATATGTCCAAATTAATATCTTTGTTCATAGCCAAAAATAGATTGGGCTAAATTACAACGAGTCTCGACATCAAAATTAATTGCAGTGGTTAAGATTAAATCTTGATTGATCCAAATAAATTCATATCTTAAATAATTCAATTTATCCCTTTAATGCAATTAATTGATTCTCTTTTAGATATTGTAATGTTACTGCTGTAATATGGTATTTCTCAGATAAATGTGTATTCTGAATTCAAATAGGATGATAATACATAAGATGTCATTAGTCTCAAGAATTATCTTACTCTTAGACTTACTTCTTCACCATACCCGATTGGGACAGTTACCGATTGAACTAAATCTTTTTTTCTTATATGTTCCAAATATTTAGACATAGTTGGCCTATACTCTTCAGGATACAATACATTATCTGTTACAATTACTCCACCTTTCTTGACCATTGATAGGGCTAAATCAAAATATTCTGTCAAATTTTCTTTATCTGCATCCAAGAAAATCAAGTCATAATATTGATTTCGATCGTCTGGATTTTCTTTAACTTTATTTGATAATTGCTTTAGAACCTCTACAGCATTTCCTTCAATTATTTCTATTATATCGTTTACTCCAGCATTCTTAAAATTTGTTATTGCTTTCTTAACTTTAACCGGATTATTATCTATGGTTATAATGTTTTTTTTTGACAAGTGAGAGTTTTCTTTATTCTGATAAAATGAATATGCTATCCACAGAGTTGAATATCCGACAGATGTTCCTACTTCTAATATCTTATTGGCATTCATAGATGATAGCAAGATACTGAAAAATTTTCCGGTGTCATTGGTAATCGCGAGCATCGAATCTTCATGGGAGATATCTGTTAAGCCTGATCTTTCTAATTTTGATTGTTTTTCCAACTCAGTTAAAACTTTCATGATTCTCGAACATGCATTAAGATCCACGTCTGACATTTTCTCTTCCTATGATTACTTAGTTATCCTAATATTAAAAGGAAATATTTTATATCCTAGGTTGACGAAATTTTATAGTGATTATTTGTTTATATCGATTCTACATGACAGAACATGACTCTTCAACTTTAGTAAATTAATATCGTAATAATATTAAAAAACGTATGAATATCTAAAACAATTTTTTGATTATGTTTGCATGCTTGTGAAATTACACAAATTGTATTTCATTCATGTCTTCATCACCAGATCCTACTATGACGAGAATCCCTGGATATGTGTCGTTTCCAACCGCCGGCAATCTAAGCTGGGCGTCTGTCTTTATTCCATCGCCTAAGTCTATTACAATATCTCTTTTTTTATTGTTCCAAGGATGGGTTGTGGTAAAGCTTGTAAATGTGAAAGAGGTGTAATCAAAGATGTTGTAGAAATTATGGATTAAACTAGAATAAATAAAAATAGGAATCGAAACACGGAAGGATTAATGGTATGGGAGTATTAAAACCGAACTGAAGAATTAAGTAAGAATTTAGAACCAAATAAAAATCACAAATATTCGAGTATTACTTGTTAATGAGGGAAATTATGAAAATACAAGTAAAGAGATTTGAAAGAAGTATTAAGAATATAAGAAAAGTTTGCTAAAATAGAGATATTATTCAGGTAGCACTGATCCTTAGTAGTAACTGTATGTCCTTGTCCTGTTAACCTGACGTAATGATCTCCCTTAATGGGACATCTTATCAGTTTTTTCTATTTGTAAAATTGCATTGACGTCTTTGGGAAAAGACAAGGATAATGTAGAAGGATAGACATATGAGTGAGGAGTATCATTTCCTTTCTTAACACGATCATCCCAATCAATAAAATCATTCAATAATATCTCTAGGATTGGAATTTATTCACATCGAATTCTGTTTTTGTTCTTCTTGGTATCAAATGGAGTTTGTAACCTCTATTGATATGAACATCTATTTTTGACTATTAATTTTGTTGATTCAAAGCTGTTAATGAAATACGCCTTCTTTTGCTTGAAAGTTCAAGAATAAATATTTTATATCTATACCTGAAGGTAGCAGAGGAAGCAGGGATAGCAAATCTATACTTTCGGATATTCAAATGATTACAATCTATTAAGCATTTTTTTCTCATGGTAATATATTGTCAACAAGTAGGAAACAAAAGGAACAACTAGTAAAAAAATAGACAAAGAAGGGAAAACCACTCGCAAAATTTCTAAAATTGCGTATGTTTCGTTTCGAGAAATAGGCAGAATAATACGTAAATCGAATGGGGAAAAAGAATCCCAGGTTAAGAGTAACCGATCTAAAGCTTATCGCATGTTCTTAAAGGGTATACCAATTATCAAAGTTGTAATTCGTCATGACCTTGGTTTTGAAGAGGTAAAACAATACTATTTAGAGTATTTGTCTCTTAACGGCAAGGAAAATCTTGTAAAATTCTTTAAAGATAATGATAGCCTCTTGCCTTTTATTAATCGCGTAGCTGAGAAAATAAAAAGCTGTGAACTTTCTGGTTCGGATGTTAGTGATTTCATTGGCGATTTAGATGATATTAAAGTCATGAAGGATGCTAAGAATAAGCTTCAACATGAAATTAATATGTTAACCATAAAACGAAATGATCTAATAGAATCCAACAAATCAGAATGATTTGATATATCTTTGATGAGAAAATGCGAATCAAGTGCTATCATAAATAGAAATCAAAGCCTCTAGAATTTAAAGAAAAACTGGGAATGAATTTTCAGCGAATGAGCAGAGTACAAATGCTTGCAAAATATTGTAAAACCGCATATCAAGATTGATTATCTCTTTCCACTGTTCTAGTAGGAGAGATATTGTAAAAGTGCTCTTACTATTTCGAGAAATAAAGATTTCGGTCCTAAATAATCGTCTTTTAATAAGCATAATTGACGATGTTTTATTAGATGATACAAAAATAATACTCGTTTAGTAAAATTTGATTAGTGTATTACTAAAAAAATACTTTTGTTCAAACTAAGGTTGAAAAATTGCAAATATTTTTAATAAAGTTCGTATATGTATACTTCATAGAATGAAAACCCTTCAAATTGCTACCTTTGGTGACGATGATCAAGATGGGATTGCATTGGGGATTCGAAATTTTCCAATTCATCAACTCATACTAATATGCTATTCAAGCGATGAAGCCAAAGCCATTGAATATTCAAAGAAGATTGAAACAATAATTGGTATTGGTTCAGAAATAATTCTTGTTCAGAAGGAAAATGTCGTAAAGGATACAATTGAAAGAGTTAATGAAGTGTTATTAAAGAAAAGTATGGAATATCACCAGATACTAATGAATGTAAGTTCTCGGGATAAATTAATCAGTTGTGCCGCACTCTCATCAGCATTCATTAATGGAATAAAGGCATTTG
Source organism: Candidatus Nitrosopumilus sp. (assembly GCA_013694585.1). Taxonomy (GTDB): domain Archaea; phylum Thermoproteota; class Nitrososphaeria; order Nitrososphaerales; family Nitrososphaeraceae; genus Nitrosocosmicus. Next base: position 4,075 of record JACDCB010000072.1, read on the forward strand.
CAATGGACCATGGTCACACAATACCGCTCTTATTACCAGTACTCAAGTTCAGTTACAGTGAAATCATATCAGATACCAAAATAAAAATACTAAAAAGTATTGATAGCATAGGCGGAATGGTAAGTAGCTTGGAAGAATTAGAACAAATTTCAGGATACGGAAAACCTCTTTTAAGCTATCATGTTCAAGGCGGTAAGGAAAATAAAGGATTAGCAGACTTGGGTCTGGTAGAAGTAGATAAAGGTGACAGAGGCAAGACAGTAATTAATATTACTACTTTAGGCAAACTAATGGTTACATCTAACCTCGTAAATTCTTCTCAGCATTAATATTATGTTAATCTTAAAAAATATAATGATCTGACAGTGTTAGATGGGCTCGTAGCGCAGACTTTGGATTATCAAAGGCGCATAATGGATAGCGCGGACGCCTCCTAAGCGTCAGGCCGAGGGTTCAAATCCCTCCGGGCCCGTTGGTCTATTTTTGAGTAACGATTTTTATATAAAAGTAAAATGTAAACAGTTTCAAATTTGGTAGAACAAGGATTAAAGATTCTAAGTATCTTGACTTTTTCATTTCTCAAATCTTAATTCAAGTGATCAAATGAAACTAATTGGGTGACTCCGCCTCCAGGGCAAAAATCATTTTTTATCATGCACTACAAATATGATGAAATGTTTATTTTTCAGGTGATACAGGGTAAGAATTCTCGCTTGTTCCATTCTTATTGATGATCAAAATATCTATACCATCACCACTTGCAGAATCCCTTTGAATGGATGATCGAATGGCTCTTAATGCTAGATTAGTTGCTTTCTCCTCGTCAAGGTTTTCAGAGAACTCTGCATCCATTACTCCTAGTGCCATTTCAGCGCCAGTTCCTACTGCAGCATATCTATCGGGTAAAACTGAGCCTAGTGGATCGAGAGTATAAATTTCAGGTTTTCCGGTTGTAACGCCACCTACTACAACTTGAGTCAGTAGTGGGTAGTATCTTCTTTCAAACATAATAACGGACATCAATTTTGCAACCGAATTTGGTTCAACATTACGTCGAGTTTCCAATTTCCTGATTTTTGATAAAGCGCTTACCTGTCGTACAAGTACCTGCATGTCGGCAACCATACCTGCACAGGCAGCACCTACATGATCAGTAACATTAAATGTTTTTTTAGTATTTTTATTAACTACGAAATTGCCATATGAAACTCTCTTTTCAGCAGCCAAAAGTACTCCATCATTGTAAGTAATACCAACTGCTGTTGCTCCGGGCATAAATTGAAAAGCCATTTAATAATTAAAAAAAAAGAGTCAGATTT
>JACDCB010000085.1 GCA_013694585.1 Candidatus Nitrosopumilus sp.
GGTGTCATTGCTGAAACTCGTTCAGTTACTTTAGACGGCACTACTATTTTTTCACGACCTAGGCCAGGTTCGTCCAGAATGTATCCTGAAACGGATATAATGCCAATTCCTGTTGATAATAACTTACTTGATAGTTTGAAGGATAAAATACCTTTGCCGTGGAATGAATTAATCAAAGGAATTATGAAAAAGTATGGATTGAATATGAAATTATCTGAACAAATCTTTGATTCTGATTATTATAATATATTTGAAAGACTCTTGATATCCAATCCCTCTATTTCACCTACCTTCGTTGCATCAAAACTTACTGAAGATATCGTTAGTCTCTCCAGAAATAATCTTGATAAGGATCTCTTGACAGATGAAATGATTCTAGACATTTTCAATAGACTTGATAAGGGACTTATTGCAAAAGAGTCTATAATATTAATTTTTGAAAAATTAATGAAAAAAGATTGCCTGTCGGTAGAGGAGGCAATAAATTCTCTCAACCTAATTAAATTAGATGATGCAGACTTATTTTCTACATTGGATAAACTGTTTGATGATAATTTGAGCATTATAAGAGAGAAAGGACCCAATTCCATGGGTGTATTAATGGGGAAAAGTATGGCAGTTCTGAGAGGTAAGGTAGACGGTAGTAAAATTAATGACTATTTGAGACAAAAATTAGAAACATTTCTTAATGAAGGATCATCATCATCATCATCTTCTTAGCATGACTCGCGTACCTAAATCAATCAAAAATCACTATATCGATTCCTTTATCATAAATTCAGAGAACTTGCAGTCATTCCTCTCGTCTCACAAGATTTCAAACTCTGAACTGGAGGATGTGTCATTTACAATTTCCAAACTATATAATCAAAAGGTTGATGATATTTTACAATCGTGTGGAAATGATTGGACTAGGCTAGATTCTGCTTCTTCTCCTTTAATTTTATTCGTTCAATGCATTGATGAATTACTCCGTGAAGATCACTTGGATATTTCATCACGATGTAGGTTTATTCTAAATTCATTCTCAAAAACATTAGAATCTTGGATGATCTGGTAGTTTCTATTTTGTTGATTTAACTTTAACTTTAACTTTATTTACTTTTGTATTTCTAATTGAGAATAATCTTGTTAGTAATTCTTGCTGATTCTAAAAAAAATGTTTAGTGTGCGTGAGGTGGTGGCGCACTACCTTTTGATAATTCTTCGTTAAATGTTCCTGCTGCTCTTTCGTGGAATTCCTGTGCGGCTTGATCTACCTTAATTGCTTGGGGTGGACATACTGACACGCATGCCATACACCAGATACAATCGTGTTCTCTGATTGGATCTGCTTTATCTGTATAGTCTTTTCTTTCCTCTTTAACTGAAGAACCAGTACCTTCCCAATCTACATTTACTGCCTCTTTAGCCGGTACGTCATGTTCAGTTCTGTACCATTGAAAAACTTGTACAGGACATGCTTCAATACATGCTCCATCTGCTACACATGAGTCCCAGTCGACTGCTACCATAGTTCCACTTACACCTATAGGTCCTATTTCTTCTCCTTTTGCTTGGAATGCTTCTTTAACTTCTGGATTCTCTGCTGCCTCTTTTAGTGAACCTGGACCCCATAAATAGTGAAAATGTTCATCGTCTGAAAGCTTTATCTTTCCAATTACTTGATGATTTGCTGGAAAATCTGGATCGATTGGCATATTTTTTTGCAGAGATATTTGATCCTTCTATATTATATAAACCATGTGTAGAAATATCTATAAGAGGCTAATTTTCCAGGAATTTTTCATAATTCCTTTGAGCTGATTGATTGGAATGATTGATTTATTCTTTCATATTCACCAATTGAATATATTGATATGCAGAGGTTTTATTATCAAAAGCATAATGTACCTTTTGAAAGTTCTTTTTGAACTCTGTTACATTTTGCAAAACTTTAGCAATATCTTGTTTGTCTATTACAACTTTTTTAATAAAGGTTGCTATTTCCTGCATTTCGTCTTCCTTCATTCCTAGTCTGGTTACTTCAGGAACTCCTATTCTAATGCCACTTGGATGAAAGTAGTTTCTTCCCTCTTTTATATCTCCAGGAAGCAATTGCCTATTTAGGATTATATTACATTTTTCCAGATCCTTTTCTATGGTTCCGCCATCGCCATAATTTGAGACATCGACGGCCAGTTGATGTGATTCGGTATAACCTCGTTTTTCCCCTAAAACATTAAATCCATGATTTGCAAGGGAGTAGGCCAGCATTTTTGCATTCTTGATGACTTGTTTCGCATATTCTTCTCCAAATTCTAATGATTCAGCTAATGCTACCGCTTTGCCAGCAACATGATGCAAGTGATGACTACTTGTATTTCCTGGAAAAATTGCCTTCTTTATCGAATCCGAGTATTTTTCAACGGATACTATAATGCCTCCTTGGGGTCCCCATAATGTCTTATGGGAGCTCATGGTCATTGAATCTGCGCCTTCTCGTAAAGGGTCTTGAAATTGTCCACCAGCGATTAGACCTGCTACGTGGGCTCCATCGTAATTTATATACACATTTCGATCATGCAAGAATTCTGATAATTCCTTCACAGGATGCGGGAACAAAAAAAGACTACCACCAAACATCGCTATTTTCGGTGGTTTTCCTTCGTCAATCATAGTATCCACTTTTTTCTTGGTCAACTCAACATCGATGGTCATGTTTTCTTTTGAAAATGGAAAGTGCTCTATTACTAATCCATGAACCAAGCCGGCCGTTCCTGAGTGTTCTTTTTTCCCGTGTGAAATATGTCCACCAGTAGGAATCGATGAAGCTATCATAGTGTCTCCAGGATTAGAGAATGCAGAATATATTGCCAAATTCGCAACGACTCCTGATGTTGCTCTACAATCTGCAAATTCAGCTTTAAATACTGATCTTGCTAAATCATTGCAAATATTTTCAACTTTGTCTATAAAAGTGCAGCCTGCATATACCCTTTCTCCCGGCCAACCCTCTGCATACCTATTTCCAAAATCAGACACTACAGCTTCCCTGACGGCTGGACTGGGAATGTTTTCACTTGCTATGAGGGGAATGGAGTTATTGAACCAGTCGTGATGCTCTCTAATTAATTTTAGAATACTATCCTGAATTTCTTTCGCATTCAATATCATTTTTTGAAATAATTACTTATATAAAATATCGTAATATAGCAAAATAGTACTATTTTAGTGATGATTTTTTGGTCATTTATGACAATAATTTTATACTACATGTATTTTACTACTCATGAAGAAGG
>JACDCB010000086.1 GCA_013694585.1 Candidatus Nitrosopumilus sp.
TTGATCTGAGATTAAGGTGAATGGCAGTATCTAGTTAATTTATTTTGTGAGCAATCTGGAAGCGTGTTCAAATCTTTGATAAAGAAAGAGAGGTGCGAAGTGCGGGATTTGAACCCGCGAGAGTAGAAATCCCTTCAATCTCGTTCATACCATAACTCAAGTGAAAGTCAAATATTTTATTATTGTTATAATTATTCCTAAATCTTCAAAAGAATTCTCTAAATAGCAAGTTTTTAATAAAATGCAACTCATCACAATAGTGGATGATTTAACATTTAGACAGTTAATGGAGTCAAAACATTATCATCCCGAAGTTACAGACGTCATTTTTGAATCAGATAAAATGTTAGAAATGGGTATAGTTGCTATTAATAGCACTGAAAGGGGATTTGATATCGTATGGGATAAGATAATGCTTGATTTCTTATGGAAGTTTTATAAAGTTGGTATACACCTTGCTGAAAAACATGCCAAAGAAAGGGGTATCAAATTTAGACTAATTGTTGAAATAACCAAGGAAAACATGGATTCTGTAAAATCATTCAAGTATTACGAAATAAAACATATTGATAATATAAGAAGTAACTTTGCTGTATTGGATAACAGGGCTTATATGGTGCAAATATTTCACAAGGAAAATGAACCTCCTGCTCAGGCGTTATTTAGTAATACTAAAGCCTTAGTAGATAGTCAACAAGCGCTATTTAATAGATTATGGGAAATTGCCACTCCAATAGCAAACAGATTGAAAGAGATAGAATATCGCAACAAATTGAATTATCAGAGGATTTTAACAAATCATAAAGAAATTCATAATGAAATAAATTCTTTAATGGAACAATGTAGCAAGGAATTACTAATATTTTCGTCTTTCAAATTAATTTATACTGTACTCAACAAGAATAACTTTGTTAATAATTTTAACTCATTGCTAAGAAGGGGTATTACAATTAAGATTCTAACCGACGATATTGATGAACATCTAATGAGTCATATCGCTCAAATAAATGGAACAAATAAAGATAATCAAATGCAGTTTGGGTATAGCAACAAGTTAGGAGAATTTAATGAATTTATAATATTAAGTGATAACAAGTATGTCTTACAAATAAAATATGACCAACAAAATGAAATAGTTGCCTCATATTCAAATGAAGAACATAATGTATTGATTCAAGAGATTCTATTTGAAAAATATTGGAATGAAATGAATAGTCTTACAGTCATTAATAATAATGAGATAGATTAAGGATTTAGAAATAAGATTAGCATGGCACGGACAAAAACCCGATGACAGAGCAAAGAAGATTCAAAAGATATGATAGTTAGTATTATGAGAGGTATCATAGGTAAGAGCGTAAATTTGACTAATACGCTAAAGAATACTGAATAATAATTATGGAATAAACTTTTATAAATCGTTATAAACAGAACTTAATTATATTAATCCATCATTTATTGTTGATTTTATTTTTAATATGAAATCTTCTGGTTCTATGGGCTTTCTAATGATCTCTTTCATGTTTATTCCAGGAATTGATTCTATTAATTCATGTACAACATCCAGTGCGGATACTAGTAGAATTTTTGCATGAGGATTTATTGCTCTTAGTTTGCGATATAACTGAATACCATTTATTCCAGGCATACGGATGTCCATCAGAATTAAGTCATAGAGGTAAGGGCTTTTTTCTGTAACATGTTTAAAAGCTTCAATCGAATTTGAAAAAGCCTTGACTTTATAACCTTGCCTATTTAGAAGGGCATCAAAAGTGTAAAGAATATCTTCATCATCGTCTATTACTAGAATATTGATAGAAGTGTTATCTTTGGATTTTGCCAAATTGTTTTTATTTATTGTATTTTGTGTTTCTCTATAGTCAAGCATAGATTTCTCTCTTTGAATTTCATCAAGTATACTTACAGAATACAAATAATCAAAATTTTTACTGGACTTGATGTTATCAAAGCCATTATTTTGTATATTTACCTTATTTATAGCGTAGTTGTTAATGAATTGAGATTTACTAGCTTTATCATATAGTTTTTCCCCAATCCACAATTCTTTTGAAGATACAAAATTATTCATTTTTGAACACTCATTAACAACTGATCCAAACAAGTCAACTTCATTAGAATTATCAGACATTGCTATTTCCACCTCTCC
>JACDCB010000087.1 GCA_013694585.1 Candidatus Nitrosopumilus sp.
AAAATACGCTGATACTAGGAGTATTTGCATTTTTTGCTTTAGTTTTAGTCACTGCCAACACCACGCTAGACAATATTTTAAGCAAAAGTATTATTCCGGACGTACATGGCACCACGGATAATGAAAATAACACCTTTACAAAAAATAAACTAGATGGTATATCTGAAAGCAAGATATGGATAAAAAATTAGCTGTTATCACATTTGATGACGGAAAAAAAGGACAGATAATTAATGCAAAACCCATACTTGATGAAAATAATTTTACTGCTACTTTTTCTGTTATATGTAACAACGTATCAAAGAGTGACCATTTAAACTGGAACGAGATACAACAGTTAGAAAAGGATGGACATGACATTGCGTCTCATTCAATGAACCACACCGAACTTGAAGACATTACAATGGAGGTGACAAAATACGAGATAATCCAATCAAAAAAATGTCTTTTGGATAACGGTATCAAGCAGGTTGGAATATTCACATATCCAAAAAATGGAGGATCAGATAATCCGCTCATACTACAAGAGGTTTCTAAACACTACGATATGGCCAGAACTGGGAATGACCCTTTAGCATTCCTTCAATGCAATCTGGAGGATTTACAGACCACGACAATTAAAGTGACTTGTCCGGCTTTGGCAGATAATGAAAATTTTGGTAGATACACAGTTGTTGGTTGGAGCCATGATGCAGATAGAGAAGGAGAAGGGTATAATGATGAACAAATGCTACAAAGATTTATAGAAGTTGTTGAAAGCCAAAGTGAATATAACAAAGGCAATGAGATAAAGGCCATACCTATCCTAATATATCACGATATTGATACAAAAAGTGGATTTTATACCACTAGTACCGAATTATTTGAGGCAGAAATGAAGTATCTCAAGGATAGCGGCTTTACCATAATAAGTCTGTTAGATCTAATATAGGGATCAAAGTTGTATGGCTAGAAGGTTGCATATCTTTTACAGTCATCAATCCGAAATAATTTGCGAAAGAAAATGGATTTTCTGAATTAGACGAATCAAACATAAAGAAGATTGCAGAACCATTAATCAAGAAAAATAAATAAGTACTAAGTCATTTATAAATAAAATTTTATCATTCTGAAAAAGATTGTCATTATAAAAGATCTACTACTGACTCTGATAGTAACGATTCTTTATTACTGCATTCTAGGTTTCATAATGCAGCTAAAGTACATGTATTAGAATAGTTACAATCATTTTTTCTTGAAATAATATCTAGATAAATAACAGTTCGTTCAGTTGGCGATAATTCCTTGCATAGAAGACTGACTAATAAAGTATCTATTACAGGTTATCAGCAATTTCTCCATCGTTATCAGTGATTTTCAATTTTCTACTATATATAATACTTTTGTTCTTTTTTAATTCAGTTTCATTTGTTTTTATAAAATTATTTTTTAAAGGCAAACTAAAACTAAATGTAGCACCATTACCGTCCTTATTGTTTTCAGCCCAAATCTTTCCGCCATGAGCTTCTATTATGCTCTTTGATATATACAAACCCAAACCAGTTCCACTAAATGAATTTGAAACAAATTTTTTAAATAGATATGGCATTATTTCCAGATCAATTCCTAATCCTGTATCTATAACGGTAATAACGACTTCGCTATTATTTTTTTTCTCCATTGTTACAGCTATCGATCCTTTTGTTGTAAACTTTATTGCATTATTTACAAGATTTGACAATACTTGAGTTATTCTATTTTTGTCTCCTTTTACAACTAGGTGACCCTTGGGTGACATCTTTAATTTATCATCATCATTTTTTTTATTGTTAAAGTCATTTTTACATACAAATAATACATTTTCTTTCTTTTTTTCCATATCTATTGTACAGTCATTTATTGTATTTGAGATGACGTCAAGAAGATCAAATTCTCCTATGTCAAGCTTCAATTCATTACTTTCAATTTTAGTTACATCTAGAATATCGTCGGTCAGTTTTTGTAACCTTTTTGCATTTCTATATATGATTGACACACCAGTTTCTATTTCTTTCATATCAACATGTTTTTTATTTTGAAAATCTTCATTAAGCATTCCTGAAAGCCCGATAATTGGCTGAATCGGTGTTCTCAATTCGTGAGCAGAAATGTTTAAGAATTGATCTTTCATCTTTTCTGCTTCTTTGACTTTTACATATTGATTTCGGATAAGAGCATTGCTTTTTTTTAAATTCTTGGTATAGTGTATACTAGATAAAGCAAGTGCTATAATGTTGACAAAATATCCTGCATCTTTAATCACATGAGCTAGATTATGCGCAGTATCAAAAGAAACGGCAGAAAAAGACATTATGATTTGAGCAAATACGTCAATTACGAGATAAGTAATAATACCTTTATAAAGAACGTCTTTTTTCAGGTAAAGTCGTTTTTTATAGAAAAAGAACAAAGCAAGGACAAACAATATCAGAGGTGGAATCTCATAGGGCCTATGAACGGAATAATCATCTAAAACAGAGGCAGGAAAGACCAAAAATAGCGAGCTCAAAGCAATACCAGATGCCAATACACCTAAAATTATTATATAAAGAATAGAGTTGTCTATTGTTTTATTTTTATTTTTTTTAGGATTTTTAGGAGAGTTGATCTTTTGATCGGTATCATACTGTTTATCAAGATTGACAAGGTCTTCGTCTTCTACTTCTTCTTTAGATGCGTATGAATATTTCACTACTGCAATTAAGAGCATAGTGCTGAGAAAAAATCTTCCTGCAAACCATGTTTGAGGAATAAAATACTTTAAGAAATCAATATTTTCAATTAATGTTATTGATATTATTACGTGTAACATATCAATTAATCCGCTAATTAGAAATCCGATACCAACAAAAAGGCTAAAATTGTCCTTTAAAACTCTTGCGCGCAGAATATAATAGAAAGCTAATGCTGAAACTAAAATAACTGCAAATAATTCAATATAAAAATGATGGATTTCTGATGCCACCCACAAAGAAGGATCAAAAGATATGATAGTTAGTATTATGAGAGGTATCATAGGTAAGAGCGTAAATTTGACTAATACGCTAAAGAATACTGAATTATTGTTATGGAATAAACTTTTATGAATCGTTATAAACAGAACTTATTTCTATTGATCAATCATTTATTATTGATTTTATTTTTAATATGAAATCTTCTGGTTCTATGGGCTTTCTAATGATCTCTTTCATGTTTATTCCAGGAATCGACTCTATTAGTTCATGTACAACATCCAGTGCGGATATTAGTAGAATTTTCGCATAGGGATTTATTGCTCTTAGTTTATGATATAGCTGAATACCATTTATTCCAGGCATTCGAATGTCCATCAGAATCAAATCATAAAAGTAAGGGCTTTTTTCTGTAAAATGTGTAAAAGCTTCAATTGAATTTGAAAAAGCCTTGACTTTATAACCTTGCCTATTTAAAAGGGTAGTAAAGGTGTAAAGAATATCTTCTTCATCGTCTATTACTAGAATATTGATAGTGGCGTTATCAACAGGTTTTGATAAATTATTTTTCTTTATTGTATTTTGTGTTTCTCTGTAGTCAAGTATAGTTTTATTTCTTTGAATTTCATCTAGTATACTTACAGAATACAAACAATCAAAATTTTTACTGGACTTGATGTTATCAAAGCCATTATTTTGTAGATTTACCTTATTTATAGCGTAGTTGTTAATGAATTGAGATTTACTAGCTCTATAATATAGTTTTTCCCCAATCCACAATTCTTTTGAAGACACAAAATTATTCATTTTTGAACATTCATTAATAACTGATCCAAACAAGTCAACTTCATTAGAATTATCAGACATTGCTATTTCCACCTCTCCATAATCCATACAGATTCTATAATTGATAGGCTGTAAATCATTCTCGCATAATTGACTATCTAGTATACTACTGGATGAAAGCATTCTCATTCCACATTCAAATACTTCATGAAAGGCCGGTTCATTGGTTTCGTCACAGGTTTTTGGAAAATAGAAAAACAGACTATCCCCAATATTTTTAATAACCTTTCCATTGAAATTATTGATTACAGATGACATTGTATTAAGAAATAACGAATAATATTTTCTCAATTTAGGTGGACTAGATATTTTTGAGGTTTCATTAGTTGAATTAACAATATCAATAATGCCTATACAATATTGCTGAGTATAGTTAATGAATTTTATTTGATCATTATCATTTGTAAGATTATCATTTGTAAGATTATCAGGTCTTGATCTAACATAATTATAGGCATCTTTATCATAATCTATACGATTAAAACTTAATACTTCCAATTATCTGCATATCCTACTATATATTACACGGAACTGCTATATATTGTTACATATTGTTATTTATTCACAATAACAAAACTAAGGACTGGTAAATAAATTGTAGTAGTATTGGGCTCCAGCAATACAATCTCACACAGACTGAATAAATATTTTTTAACTTTAGTTTATTTTGTATTTTCTAAAATCTTTGATTATAAGTTGAAGTCATCGTTATTCCTACTACTAATTGAATTATTAGAAGATTATGACAAACAAGTATGGCAATTCATACTTACTAAGATAATAACTACTACCTTATTTAAATAATATTCGTATTTGATGTATATCAGATGCAAGTAGGAATTGACAGTTTTGCAGCTTTTCATGATGATACCAAAAAATTAGCAAGTTCGTCTGAACGCTTGCAAAGATTGGTTGAACAAATTGAATATGCAGATCAAATTGGGTTGGACGTATTTGGAGTAGGCGAACATCACCGTCATGGATTCCTTGATTCTGCTCCAGCTGTCATACTAGGAGCGGCCGCAGCACGAACTAAACATATACGCCTTACCAGTGCAGTAACGGTATTGAGTGCAGCCGATCCCGTAAGGATATTCCAAGAATTCGCAACTTTGGATCTTCTGTCTCAAGGTAGAGCGGAGATGGTAGTGGGTCGCGGCTCATTCATCGAGGCATTCCCATTGTTTGGCCTGAGGTTGGATGACTACGATTCACTTTTTTCAGAGAAGCTCGAATTGCTGTTAAAGATTCGTGAGAATGAGCATGTCCATTGGTCTGGCAAATATCGACCTGCTCTGACAGGACAGGGAATCTATCCAAGGCCCTTGCAGAATCCTCTGCCGATATGGATAGGCGTTGGTGGAACTCCGGAATCTTTTGTTAGAGCTGGCTTACTTGGATTACCTCTGATGGTCGCAATCATCGGCGGCGAAACACGCAGTTTCAAACCATTAATAGATCTCTATAG
>JACDCB010000090.1 GCA_013694585.1 Candidatus Nitrosopumilus sp.
TTATCAATCAATCGCTTGGGAATCTAATAAATTAATAAGGTCGATCAATTTTGTAACTATTGTAAAGCACTATTATGATGACCAACAATAATGCCTTCTTTGATAATAATGCAGCAATGACAACCAGAATTTATGCAACTCCTTGATTTCTTATGATCACAGATAGAACACATACATATCTTAACTAGATCTGTTTTTGCTTTTATCTTCTTGATTGAAGAATAGGTACTATACACTGTCATTAGAATTCCTAAAATCGTAACGATTGTGCCAGGGAGAAAGGTTCGAGCTGTCATAAGAAATATGCCTAATCCCATCATGCATACGCTTCCAATCAACAAAATATTCATGAATTTCTCAGGCTCCCAAACTGTTTTAACATAAAGTTCTTCTTAATTAGTAATCTCATTCTCGGGATTCTCTTTCTTTTTTCTAATTCTCCTGACTTTTTCAATAATTTGTGCTAACTGATCTTCCGAAATTTTTGATATCCTTGAATCACATTCAATACCTTCTGCATCCAAAACTTGTTCTGTAATTTCCACAATTTCGTTTTTATGTGTAATTTCCTCTTCGGTTAACATATTCAAACTTGTGAATCTGAAAAAGGCTAAATCGCTCATGAAATAATACTATGTGTAGTACTATATTATATTTATAGACTCGACAATGGATACCTCACTGCGTTAGGTAATTGATATAATAGTTTTGATTACTCTGAAACCCCTTTTGGGTCAGACTTAGCTGCATTTTTTTCACAAGTTAACCGTCAAATGACGATTTTTTACGATTAAAATCGATTTAAAGGAACAATCCTGTTAATAACCAAAATAATCGACATAGTAACTGTCAACGCATTGTATTATCAGAGCTTGTTTGAAAACCCAGGACGCATATGATTATACCATTTTTGACTGTCCTATCATTAGGATCATGAATGACCTGATTTTATGAGGGGGAACCCATACAAATCCAATCATACATTGGACCCAAAAAAGTTAAACTAGAAATCGTCTTTGAATTCCTTACTTTTTCATAATGTTTATCTATTGCGAGAATTTCAACTTAGATGGTAAATGAGGTAAGGTGGTCGATAAAATCAAATGTTATCATATCTTGGTTAAGAAGCAAAGTGAAGCATTATTGATATTAGAAAAATTGAAAAAAGGGGAAGGCTTTTCAAATCTGGCTAAAGAGTTTTCTATTGACAAAGGTAGCGGTAAAAAAGGGGGAGACCTGGGTTCCTTTGGAAAAGGGATGATGGTCAAACCTTTTGAAGAAGTGGCATTCAAGCTTAAAAAGGGAGAGATTACCGCTGAGCCTGTAAAGACAGAATTTGGATATCATATAATAAAACGGTCTGGATGATGGTAAAAATATTTTTCTGTTTTATATTTAGATGGAAAAGGGGTTAAATAATTTAACTCTATTTAGGTAGTCTATGAAATTATAAATATTTTTATCAGATCATAATTTTATTCTTTTCCACAATGCAAATGATGTTGACTAACTAACTGTGTTTTGCCATTGTATCTTCTTTTTTAGACCGTTGTTTGCACACATAAAAACTAAGTTGCAAGGTTGTATTTTAGCGCGTAGATACTTGGAACCTAAATAATACATTCAAAGACGTTTTTCCATCATAGAGTGCGGGTTATATCTGGGATTTAAACCGCTCAAATTATTATGCATATGTATAACAAACAATCTAAATTGAACCTTAAAGCCCGGGTCAGGGCCTTTATTACAAATGGATGAGAATGAAAAACACCAATAAATACTTGATACAGTCGGAATAGAAAAGAGTGCAGTGAAGTAATATCTGTCCCTCAATAACGTCCAGCGCTTAAAGGATCGTTGACTACATCTTGTAATTCCTTTTTATTCTTATTTGGGATTGATCAAATCCTGAAAATTTTTGGGGAAACTGTTTTAATTATATAAGGAGAGTTGATATCTTGATTTCCATTCTTTGTTGGCAAGAATATGTTGTTATTTCCAGTCAGCAAGATAATAGTTATTATTTGCATTATGACAGCAGTCCTGCTTGGATATCAATTTTACCCGGGAACACGAGTACATTTGATATTTAGCAGGGATCATAATGCAAACACGGTTTATAATACTTTAGGTAATATAAACTGACTATTGTGGAATAGTTAAAGTAATCTTTGTCATATTCGTTTTTAATCAAGCACAAACGTGATGGCTTTAATATGGGGATGATCATATCAAATCTTACACTAATAAAAGAAATGCCAATCATAATATCAAAGGATTATCGTTTTTTACATCTTTTACGTACGAATCTTAAGGTTTTATATAGTTCTAGGAAAAGAAAACCAGAGGATAAGATTCATGTTTCGGACATACTATCTGGCTCCTGCCTACGTAAAGCTTTTTACGCTCGAGTCGTTAAAGAGTACGACCTAACAGTTGAAGATATTGACAATTTTGTAAGAGGTGAATCATCAGAATATGTTCTCGTTGGGCTTGCAGACGTCGGTGTAACTCAAAAGGAGTTGTTATTTGAAGATAATTTAATAGCTAGGCCTGACTTGATGACAGGAAGTCCTTCCCATAAGACAGAATTTCAAAACAAGATTTCCACAAAAAAGGATGATGAGGCTGAAATCATCGTTGAATTTAAGGACACAAAGAGCTTCGAAAGGTTAAAACCAGATAACAAGCGGTTCAAATCATATCTTCGCCAATTATTATATTATCTTGTTATTTCTGGATATGATACAGGGATACTTTGTATTCGTTATTCAAATAACCGAAGATTAGTTTGGATAAAACGAGATAACAAAGGAGATTATTTTTTTTCTCCTAAAACAAATGGCCACGAAGGTGAAGAATCTTTGACCGAGATCGAGTCCTGGACAGTGATACTAGAAAAAGGATCTAAGATTCGTGATATTTTAAAAGAAGAAATTCGAACTAGGGTTTCTTTACTAAAATCTGCCCTGGATTCTAATAGCGATGCTCAACTGCCGAAGGTAGCCGAAGAATGGAAGTGTATAAAATGCCCATTTAAGCCAACTTGTAATCCCTCACGTGTAACTAATCAAGATTCTGAAATAGACATTTTGGATGAAAGGGGATTGATAGTAACAATAGATTCTAATCAGTTTAATTGACTTCTGAGATAGTAAAATATTAGTCATTAATATTTTTGACATCTGGATAGTATGCAGGGAATGTATTACACATGAGAAATGTTTTTTATATGCGAAAATTCACTGAAATTCTCTGTATTTGTCTATCTGCTCAAATTAATTCAATTCGCTTCATCATCTGTTATCCATCATTATTTTAATTTAGCAAATTCTCTTAAATGCCCATACCAATTTCCCGCTTGCACCCGTAAAGTTAAATTGATATTTTGGAAAATAAATTTTCTCGGCCAAAGATTTGGTTGTCTTAAATATAACTAGCTTAATTTGCTTATCCTTGTTAATTGTTTGGGCCAGGCCCATACAAAATAACATTATGTATTTTCCAATCCCATAGCATCTATAGTGCTGATCTATCCCTATTTTTCTTATCAAAAGTGCACTAATGGGTAATTGTAGCAACCTGTCTCCTCCTTCTCCTTCTCCTTCGTGCTGATGACTCATTTCAGATTGTTTAATATGCAACCTTGTCAAATCAATGGAAAAAAAACCTATCCAATTCTCAAAGTACTTTATCACATATTTTACCTCATTTGTTTCAGATCTACCGTTTAATATGCAATTATCATAATACTCTTGAACGGATAGGGGGTCTTGACCATTCGTTTGCGTAAAATCTATATTTGGTAGTTGATGCTTCTTTGGATTAAAAATATTAAATTTTAATCCGTTTGGATCAAATTGAGTCGTCTGAGTCATGCTTATGCTTCTCATAAAAAGCAATCGCTTTAGTAAGGAATTTTTGCTCCTCTGGATTAATTTCACCGCCTAAATATTCACTAATTTGGTGATATTCAGCGCATTCCAGAAAAATATCAGAATGTAAAGTAAACAATTTTGACATGATTATATATCGATAAAGCACTATTAAAATATCGTTAATCGGGAATAATTGTCCTTATTTTTAATGAGTAAATGCAATTGTTATACCATGGTCTGCTATTAAGCCATTACAAAACTAAATCAATAAACCATAGAAACAATCTCCTTTATCTGATTTCATACATATATAATTATTCTACCTTCTCGCATCATACTAAGCTTAACTAAGGTCAATTACAGATAAATAAATTCAGCTCAAGTGTTCTTAGGCTTTATGCTTTTAATTCTTAATCTTTTCTTTTTGTCTTGATTTGAACAGTATTCCAAGGATCCAATATGC
>JACDCB010000104.1 GCA_013694585.1 Candidatus Nitrosopumilus sp.
GATATTTTGCATTACATTTTCAATATATAAAAGAGATGATGTGTGATTAGTTTTTGATTACAAGTATGTTTTCATACAGTATGGTAAATCAAATGAAAATCAAACCAAGGATTAAACCAGATTATAACAATAAGATACACTATTAACTCGGTTTAAGAGGTTCCGGTTTTGCAAATCTTTATTCTCAATGATTAAAAAGCCTTTATATCCCATGAAATAATACTAAGTGGAATGACCTTAAAATTTTTAGAGAAACATTTTACCGTATTCTCTTTTATGACAATATTGAGTGCATTAATTCTATTACTCTCCAATTCACTGGTTCCCAATCAAACCTCAGCTATCACATTGGAAGAACAAGAAGGATTTCCAAAGTTGGTTCTAGTTTCTACATCAGCCGATAGTCAACAAGACTCAAACAATTCAACGTCAGTTAATGCCACTCAATTACCAGAAAAAGCCAAAGGACCTGCAATACCATCCAAGGGTTACTTAGTCGAGGAAATACGCGGTGGTCTTTATTGGGTTACTGACGGAGTTTATAATACCATGTTTCTTGTGAATGATGATGGTGTAATCGCTGTTGATGCACCACCTTCCCTAGGAGAAAATTATATCAAGGCAATTAGAGAAGTAACAGACAAGCCAATAAGATATGTGGTTTATAGTCATTCGCATATTGACCATATCGGAGCTGCTGGAAACATATTTCCAAACAACATCACAATTGTATCTCAAGAAGAAACTGCCAAATTATTAAAAATTGCAAATGATTCAAACCGACCCATTCCCACCATCGCGTTTAAGGACAATTATAATCTGACTCTTGGTAATCAAACTCTAGAACTTGACTATAAGGGTGTTAATCATGAACCTGGTAATATATACATTTATGCTCCAAGCCAAAAGACGTTAATGCTTGTAGATGTTATATTTCCTGGCTGGGTTCCATTCAAGGATTTGGCTATAACCACGAATGTTCCGGGTTTTGTGCAGGCTCATGATATAGTATCAAGTTACGATTTTGATACACTTGTTGGTGGTCACCTAACTCGGCTAGGTAATGTAGAAGATGTGAACATTCAAAAGGAATTCATTACTGATTTGGTCAATGCTTCAAAGGCAGCAAATAGTAAAATTAACTTTATGGACTATGTATCAAAATATGGACTCACAAATCCATGGCTTACATTTTCTGAATACTCTGATGCAGTAACTGATGAATGCACCAATACAATGCTAGCCAAATGGAAAGATCGATTAGGAGGCGCAGAGCAATTTACAGAAAGTCATTGTTGGACAATGACTGAAAGTCAGAGAGTCGATTGATTAGTATTAGTATTATTATTTTTTATTAATTAATCGAACCACTCACTAATATTGCAAATATTTATAAATTTCTAAATAAATATTAAGAAAATTCAGGATCATGTAGATTCGGGTTCTTTCGTATCGTACCTAAACGATCTAGAATCTTATTTTATCAATATTTACAAAAGAAATTTATGAAAACAAGTCATGTCATATTTAACATCTATTTCTTAACCCATTCATCGCCCTTTTTCTTATAATCTTTCTTCACAGCAGCCCACGCTACCTTATGTGCTACCTCTTCTACGTTCTCCTTTGCACCGCCTCTCCTCTTTTTTGGGTCTTCATATTCCTTAAGGGCGCTAGCGTGTGCCTTCTTGAAAATATGCTGAGCATGCTCCGGCAGCTGATCTATTCTTTTCTCAGTTGCATCAGATAATTTAATGTCGTCATCCTCTTTTTTCCTTTTGTCGCTTTCAGGCATTTCAATCATACCTCAGCCGCAGTGATAATTTTGCGTGTAAAATTCATGGTAATTAAATTTTGTTTCATCTGGTACCGATTCTCTGTACCTCTTTTCCTGGTCCATACATCGCAATTTTTCATGCAAAATTCTAATCAACATGCATTAAATACTTTGATTATTTTTCTAAGTGAAAATAACAATAATTATGAGAAAATCAAGTTTGCACAAGAATTTTGAATGTTGATAAAATAATCACACCATAGTATTAGACACTTAAGACAGTCTCCCTACATAATCTAACTCTAAAATGGTACAGCGTTACTATTTTATTCGGATCAGACAATATAAAGAAAATAAAAAAGAGATTAATTTATCTCCAATTCTTTTATTCTTTCTTCTACTCCTTGAACTTCTCTTTTTAAGTCCTGATGATACTCCCTCAATAATTGTATTTTCTCTTCTTTAGTTAGAAAACTCCTTCCAGTGTAACTTGATCCACAACAACTGTAACCCATTATTTCACCTCCTCATCCATGCCATCGGACATACGATATATATTGAATGAGACGTATTTATGTATATC
The DNA here is from genome assembly GCA_013694585.1 of Candidatus Nitrosopumilus sp. Lineage (GTDB taxonomy): Archaea > Thermoproteota > Nitrososphaeria > Nitrososphaerales > Nitrososphaeraceae > Nitrosocosmicus. Next base: position 2,361 of record JACDCB010000104.1, read on the forward strand.
GGATATCCAATATCATTTTTAGTGAAGGCATATAGGTAAGGTGAAGATGAAAGAACCGAAGGATGATAATGCCTTCGACCTCTTTTTATTCCTGTTCAGAAATAAACAAATCAGTATTATCTGGCGACAAAATAGTAAAGAAGTAAAAACCATGATCAAAGAGACTATTTTTTGCTGCAATTACAATGTTTTGTGATTTGAGCATGTTAAAGGAAAAATGATATATACAAGATATCAACTATCTGCCCTAAGTAACCTTTTTTTTGAATATAACCAAAAGATTAATCTCAATTTGCTAACGGTAGTGTTAAATAGGAATTTAGTTAAGTAAATCGGTATTGAAAATCTGCATCCAAATCAATTAAAAGAGTGACACTCAATATAATTGTAAATTAGATCGAAGGTGAGTATATTTTTATGTATTAATATCTAATTGAATAACCAACGAATTTATCTTATCCTTATAAACAGGATGTTATTGTAAGAATATTAATCGGTACCACCATCAAGGAAATTATATGGGCATAAAATTATAAATGTTGCAAGGATTTCAAACAACTAAACTAAAATTCGCAGAATACTAACGATAAATCATACATTCTTATTAATTTATGATATGTTTAAATCGAGCCATTTATCTATATAAACATGGATTATGATCAGATCTGTAAGAGTATTTTAGATATCGATCCAAAAGTCCGTTTTGCAGGCATTTGTGATGAAACCGGTGAAACAAAGTATGGTGGCATGAGAGATGGTAAACCCAGTCTACTATCGCCTCAAGAATCACAAAAATCTAATTTGCAGGCAGTGGGTAGGTGGGGACTTAGAAAATCGCTAACTAGTAAAACTGGAAAGGGGATATATGCGATGACAGAATATGAAAAATTGAAACGTATAACTATTCCTTTGGACGATGATCATCTCCTTGTGGTAACTACCGAAGTTGAGGCAGATCACGGAAATATTATTAGCAATACTCTCAAATTAGTTAACCAGTAAAAAAAGAAATAATCTACTTTTTTAATACGGGGCAGATTCATTTTGAGATTAGCATAATAGATTCGAGTCAAGGTCGGTACAAAGACATGAGTATCACGATAATCGTAACACTCTTCCGGTTGGACTATAACCTGTTCATGGGTATAATAAAAAAATAGTTTTAACCTTTAATTTACTTTTATATAGACCCATAAGCTGACGAGTAGTCAGACCTGCACATAATACATACTTAAATTAGAATATCCTTTATGGGATTTAATTTACTTCTTCCATAAATCTGTTGTGTGATTAAGTTAAACAGTTTTTTGTTGTTACTACAGTTATAATTGTTAGTATCTTTCCAAACTAATACTAGCTAATTATTCATGAATAAACACGAAGTTTATGCTGAAAATCAACACTTTCCGAAATCAAAATTCAAATTTCTCAGAAGATCCTAATTATAAAGTAATCTTGCTCGAACATATTAAAAGATATACCGAGAACCGATTAGCGTAATTGCCGCATGAGTCGACATCGACTTCTTGCCGCAAATGATTTATATTAAGAGAAATTTGTCTGGAAAACGATGTATTCTATAAATCTTTTTAAAGTATTATTTTGAATTTTACTCTTTGAAGGAAGAGAATACGGACAAGGATAAGCACTTAAATAATGACAAACTGGATGAGGAAGATAGAAAGGTTCTAGAAGACATTATCTATAAAAGGAATAATCTAATCGGAAGGGAAACAGAAATTTTTGATCTAAAAACATTAGTCAATTTGAGACAAGATCGATTATGGGGAGCAATAAAAGAAAGGTATCGATACAATACATCTATAAAAAGAGGACAAGAGTATTTGATAAGACATGTAGATTCGAAAGTATCATTAGTGATAATGTATGCTGATTTGGTTGGCTCCACGAAGATGAGCATGACTTTGCCAGTAGAAAAATTAGTGACGATTGTAAGAGCGTTTTCTCACGAAATGTCGTCAGCTATAGAAAGTCTTAACGGATATGTTCTAAAATATGCGGGTGATGCAGTCATTGCATTTTTTCCTTCAGGATTCAACAAGTATTTAACGTGTGATAACACATTCAGATGCGCTAAATCCATGATTAACATTATTAAGGATGGTATCAATCCCATCTTAAGTAAACATGATTATCCGAATCTTTCTGTCAAAATTGGTATCGACGAGGGTGAAAACATTGTCTTTCAATACGGTTATGATAAGAGCTCTCAAGTTGATATTCTGGGATACCCAATGAATGTAACTTCGAAAATCACGTCTATTACGTCACCCAATCGAATATCTGTTGGAGAAAATGTTTATAAATTATTACATCCACAGATTCAAACTAATTTTAAACAAGTCATTTTCGAGAATAATGAGTGGAAATATATTGATATCAAAACAGGTAATCCTTACAAGGTTTATACCTTAAAGTAATTGGATATCGAAGTACTATCAATCGTATTCGATTTTATTCACACCCCTCTTCCCTGCGCATATTCCAAAAAATAACTGACATCGTCAAAATAACCTGAATCCAAACTTTATTTCATTATCGGATAATAATTTATATAATCGGATAGTTTATCCAATGCTATATAATTTGGTTCAACGATGTAAAGACATATGTTCTAATGTTTTGGGAAGCATAAGGAGGATCAGGGGCATTAGTCCTTATAAACAAGGATTAAAATGGTGTTCAGTTTGTAGAAAATTTCTTCAAAATGTAGACATTGTCATTGACTGTCCTTGTTGTGGAACTCAATTGCGCAAAAAACCAAGAATAAATAGACACTATAAGGAATTATATAATGAGTTCCTAGGAGTTAAAAGGATCGAGTAACTCTTGCAACCTGTTCGATCCGATTAAAGAAATCAGATTTTACTGATATTCAATGAGAAATGATTGTACCTAATTAACTAACTAGTTGAATATCTAGTTGAATATCTAGTTGAATATCAAACCCGAGTCAGATTATCCATTATATACGGGTCATTTCACGTTAATTTGTAATTGGTTACTAATCTATGATTAAAAATACTGTGATCAATTAAAGCTCGGCAGTGACAGAAAAAATGGTGTTATTTGGCAGTTATTCTGGTTGTTTCATGAGGTTTAAATTTATGCCACATAATTCCAAATATAGCACCTAGAACTAAATAGAACATAACCATTATACCAAAAGTCACGGCTCTAAATGCGTTGACTAAATCCATTGGAACAGTTATTTCATCAGGATTTGCTGGAAAAACTGCATAAATAGAAGCAACTAGGCCCAGATAAAATATAGGAATTATATACTTAATGTAACTAATTCTTCGTAACTTATACATGAGAATACTGATGCCCAAAGCTGTTAACGCAGATGCCAGTTGATAGCCGGTGTATAAGCTATCTCTTAAGCCAATGGTTTCAGGATCACCTACAGCAGGTGGATTTGCAGGATATTTGATAAATGGTACAATGTATAATGATAAACACATTATGGCTGCTAAAATAAGTGCTTTTTTCCTATCGTCAGATGATGGTAGATACTTTCTCGATATTACATAAACAATTCCTAAAATCGCACCATATGTTAGCCCTAAAATTGCACCTGCAGCAAAGGTTCCCTCTTTTTGCCACACCCTGTAAGAACTTAATTCATTAGAATCGACTACTCCACCGGATGCAATGCGGTTATCCACCTCAATTCCAATTGCTTGATCTATAAATGGCTCGGCAACAAAGTAGTTAACTCCTGCTAAAATTACTCCTGCTATAACACCAGATAAAAGAGATACAAAAATAAATGTTAAAGATTTCATCTTTTATAATTTACTTCACATATGAATACAAAAAGACAATTATTAATGGCACGGGAATCCGGATGCATGTCTTATGTCATGAGTAAATTCATGAAGCCACATTGTGTCAAATGCTTCAGTTCCCTGCACAAGACTAAATAACTGGCCTTGATCGTATCCCACTACGTAAATGCTAAATATTGCAATAATGGCTAAAATTGCGATAGACATTTTTGGAATTCGATCTTTTTGTATTACTTTTTGATCGAGATAAAGACTCATGATCCTATACTTTTTGACCGATGTATATAAACGATTGTATGGTTTATCCAACACAAAAGAGCAGATCAAAAAGAGGTATAGAGTCGTATGGCAGTTGAACAGGATAAGGCAACATTATCATTTCAGGTGAGTATAAGAGTATAGACGGTCTAAAGGTTAAGAATGCTCACCTCCATCTTGTTTTCTGTTTCTGCGATATAGATTATTGAATGGCTCATCCAACACTCTATGATGAGGACTGTACAGGAAGTTAAATGCAATAAAGTAACAGTGGAAACTACAAAAAACCTGAATTTTGATGGATAATCCAATACCATATGTGGCATTGGTTAAAATTTTTGATCCTAAAATTATATAACTTTATTTATAGACAATAATTCGGATCCTAACTATCCAGCATCTGATTTTGACTCATTATAATACCGTATTAGTAATAGGAAACGAACATAAAAAGAGATAAAATTAAATTTGTAAGATACTAACTCATAACGTGCATCTTGTGGTCAATACCCTAAAATCTATATCTAGCAGATATGCACCTAGTAGGATTCTTTCTTTC
>JACDCB010000123.1 GCA_013694585.1 Candidatus Nitrosopumilus sp.
AAGATGGCGTTGATGGAATGGAGGTGTAATTATCAAGCCTTCGGGCGAGATATTCAGCCTGCCATCACCAATAGCCCAACGCACCTGATCTGTAAATAAAGAAAATTTACAAACGACAAGTAGGAAAGTAAAATTATACACTATAACATGTTTATGATGTACTATTAACATATCTTTAAAAATTTTGTTCATCACTGTGTTGTGCGTAAAGAGTAGTGTTATATTTTGGAATTAGTTATTTTTGGTGCTTTAGCTGTTGGTATTCTTTGCAATTCAATGGAGTTTTTTTAGTGATGATGTGTATCCCTACCTACATCGGCTCTTAGATCCTACAATATATTAACTGGTATCCTGGATTAGGATTCCTACTAAGGAGATTATAATTTTAATTAGTTTGATATAAACATCTAAATATCAATCTCATACTAGATTCTCGTTATATTGAAAAGCATTTGTATATCTCATAAGGAAGATGTTGATGGGATAGTTTCCGCAGCGTTACTACAAAACGCTCTGAAGATTAGGAACATATTTTTGGTAGATTATCCAAATTTATTAAACTCATTAGACTATACCATATCTCTTTGTAATAAGAATAATAAGTTCTCGAGAGTTTTTATTTGTGATGTTGGCCTTAACAAAAAGAATCAAACTTTATTTGTAGATAAGTTGAAGATACTACTTCTGAGAAATATTGAAGTGATCTATATAGATCATCATTATCTTGAGGTGGAAATAAAAGAAGAACTAGAATCAATTGGGGTGAAATTAATCCATGATGTTAATGATTGCACTTCTGTTCAAATTTATCATATGCTTAGAGCAAAAATAAGCAGTAAGTTTGCCTTTTATGCATCTGCTGCAGCGTTGACGGATTATATGGAGTCAAATCCCAAGGCAAGTTCATTAGTTAGTAAATATGATCGAACGTTCTTAATGTTGGAAGCGTGTTTTTTATCGTATATCATATCTTCATCACAAAAGAATATTGATTTTCTAAAGTATATCTCTAGAGCAATATCCAAAGGGAAAATGCCACATGAGATTAAGGATGGATTTAGATTGGTTAGGCAGTTTTGTGAGAAGATTACTAATGCAATTACCATAATAGAAGAACAATCTAAGCACTTGAATAATATCTCGTATTTTGAACATAATTTGGAGTTATCTTCAAGCATGATTGTAAATTTCGTTTTAGGTATTACAGGAAAGAAAGTTGGAATAGCATTTAAATTAAAATCAAATATTAATTCATACATTCTTTCAATTCGCGGATCTAAGGAATGCAAGACTCATTTAGGGATGTTAGTAAACAATTTATCCGCGGAATTAAATGGGAGCGGAGGCGGACACGACAAAGCTTGCGGAGCCGTTATACCTATGGAGAATTTCAAGAAATTTTTGGATAGATTAGATCAAGCAATCGTGTAAACTGATTTAAAAAACTATTTAATTAATATTTCATTTATAATATAGATTCAAAAATGACTAGAATAGGAGAGATTTATCGTAGGGTTCATGGTAGATTAGTTGAACGACCGACTAATTTTAGTTGGGTGATTCCTCAAAAATTGGCAGGTAGCGGCTTGCCGTCATCTTACGATCAGCTCACATGGCTTGCATCTAATAATATAAAAAGTTTGGTTACTGTCAGAGAAATCCCTTTACCTGATATATGGGTTGAAAAAGTAAATTCTCAAAACTATGAGTTAGAAAATTATTTTTTGAAAACAGATGATTATAATGCCCCAACTATAGACGAAATTCATAAAGTGGTGGATTATATCGAAAAAAAGATTGAGGCAAACAAACCTGTATTGGTTCACTGTGCTGCAGGAAAGGGAAGGACAGGAACCGTCTTAGCTGCCTATTTGATAAAAAAGGAAGGGTTGACTCCGTTTGAGGCAGTAAAGAAATTGAGACTGATGAGGCCCGGATCAGTTCAATCAGAACGACAATCTATGGCCATTGAACATTATCACCGATTTCTTAACCAGTAGTATTTACCACTGTGCAGATAACTGTAATATTTAAATTGACTTAAAAAGTGCTATATTTATTGACGATTAACATGGTGTTCAATACCTTTCAGGATTATCAAGTTAAAATTAATGAAAAGACGAAGGTGATTATAATATTTCTTACTTCACTTTTTATTATCACATGTCTATTTTCAATTAATACCGCTCATTCAATTGAATTAGTTAGCGGGTCTGGAGACAACTCCACTATCAAACTCAATCAAATGACCTCCGAAGATAGTCATAATTATACAACCAGTGATTATAGCAATTCGCTACCTGATCTATTTGATAAGGTCGAGAAATCAGTGGTTCAAATAACCGAACCTGGGAGTACTCAAACTACAGAACCTAACCCCTCAAGATTGGGATCTGGATTTGTCTACGATAAATTAGGACACATTGTTACTAACTTTCATGTTGTAGATGGTTCAAAGAATAATCTATTTTACGTAACCTTTCTAGATGGAGTATCATATGAAGGTGATATTGTAGGAACTGATCCTTATTCTGATCTCGCTGTAATCAAACTATCAGATGTAGATAAGAATGTCAGTTCCAAATTGGTCCCATTAGAATTGGGTAATTCTTCTATAATTCGCATCGGACAAAAAGTTGTAGCTGTTGGAAACCCTTTTGGATTGTCAGGATCCTTATCTGAAGGTATTATCAGTGGTCTTGGGAGGCTAATGCCAGCTGGCGATAACGGTGATTCCCCGCAAAATCCGTTTGATAAAACCCAGATAATGAAGCCTGTTCCATCATTTTCTATACCTGACATCATTCAAACAGATGCCGCCATAAATCCGGGTAACTCGGGAGGTCCATTGATCGATATGAATGCAAATGTTATCGGGATTAATACAGCTATTTTCTCAAATACTGGTGTTTATTCTGGGATCGGATTTGCCATTCCATCTAATTTTCTGACAAAAATCATACCCCTTTTAATTAAGAACGGGGAATACGATCATCCATACATCGGGATAAATGGGTTTGATATAACTCCAGAAATAGCAAAATTATTGAATTTACCTGAAGCTGTAGGATTTTTAGTGATCAATGTTACGGAGGATAGTCCTGCCAAACTGGCTGGGATACAAGGAGGCAACAAGAGCATGCGAATTAATGGATTGCCTATTGAACTTGGGGGTGATATAGTTACTGAGATAGATAATAAGCCTGTTAGAAAAGTGGATGACATTTTATCATACTTGGAAAATTACAAACGAATAGGGGATAACGTTACCCTAACAGTGTTGAGAGGTCCAGATCTTGCTAAGCAGGTTGTAACGATCCCATTGACTGCTAGACCGTCCTTGGAAACAAATTTGACTAATCCGTCTTTGGGTGTAATAGGTTTGGATGTAACCCCTGAGATTGCCAAGTTAATGAATATATCAAGAGATAACGGTTTCTTAATCACTAGCATAATTGGTAATAGTTCTGCTTCTAAAGCAAATTTGAGGGGTGGTTATCTGGTTACTGAAGTTAATGGTACAGTAATAGAGTTAGGAGGAGACATAATAGTAAAGATGGATAATGTCGACATAAAGAACCAATTGGGCATAAAGAATTACTTAAAAACTAAGAATATTGGTGATTCTATAATTATTACCGTGTTAAGAGATGACAACTATTTAACAAAATCTCTAGTCCTTGAACCAATCAGCGAGAATCAATTAATATTACAGGATTCTACAATAACTGAAAATAATTCGCCTCCCCCTCTCTCACAGGATGATCTGAAAGAATTTTTAGAATCCTGTGCCAAAGTATTGCCTAGGGAAGCTTGCGAATCGATGATAATAATAAAATGACAAAATTTTGGTAATAGTTGATATATATCGACCCTAAAATATAATTATAGAGAACATGATTTCAAGGATTGAAGATGAATTCCATGTGTTTTGTAAACACGTGATAGATTTGGACCCAAGTATCCGTTTTGCAGGTATTGCGGATGAGGATGGAAAATTGGAATCTATCGCCGAAAGAAGCGGACTTGTCCCCTTATTAACGCCTGAGGAGAGGGCTCAATATGCTATTACTGCTGCCACAAGGCAGTATACACGTTTGAGATGGGAATACATGTTAGGTAAAATACAATATGCTAGTTCAAAATACGAACGCCTAATTAGAGCTACAATACCAATTACCGACGAAAACAGTACTCTATCATACGTATTACTATTGTCTTTTGATCCTGGGATTACAAACTTTCATCAAATTATTACGGAAAAAATTATTCCATTTATAAATTACAATAAGAACGAATTGACGAAATTACACAATAAATAAGAAAGATTATATTATAAAAGGGTATTTTTTTCCAAAAAAGTTTTTAGTATTATAAAATTATTCAAGAAAATTTTACAGATACTGAACGAAGATGTTATATACCAGAAAAATCTACCTAATAGTGCATGAATAAGTTTAATGTATTCGTAGTTTTAAGTATCGTAGCAGCTGCATCTTTGTTTGGAGCAATGGTAACACCAGCTTTAGCCATGAACCATGTCTCAACCGATAATATGACGATGACAATGGATAACTCATCTATGCCAATGGATCAAATGGGTAACATGACCATGATGATGGATAATTCTACCAGTATGACTGGAAATTCAACAACACAGTAACTAGAATAAGATATTAACCCATAATACTTTTTCTAAAATTGATTTTTTAGTTATTTTTTTTGATTCTTTATTTTTTATTTCAAATCAGTGATACATAATTGATGATTAAATAAGGCTAAATACAATTATTTTGTATGGCTTTTGACAATCTATCTGAATACTTGAACGCCTTGGAATCCGCTGGCGAATTAAAAAGGGTCCAGACGGAAGTAAGTTCTGAATTAGAGGTCGCTGAGATAATGAGACGGATGATGTATACAAAAAAAAGTCCCGCTATATTATTCGAAAATATAAAGGATTTTGAAATACCGATCCTCGGCAACGCGTTCGGATCGTTAAAGAGATTACAAATAGCTTTAGGCATAGAAGATTTTTCAGAAATAGGAAATAGAATAGTTGAAATGACCAGGATGAAACTGCCATCAGGGTTATTGAATAAATTAAAAATGCTCCCAAGGCTATCAGAGATCTCTGAGTACGGACCTAAAATTGTGGATAGAGGTCAGGTCCAAGAAGTCGTTGAAACAAATAACCCTTCCTTCAAGCAATTTCCTATTCTCAAGTCATTTAAACAGGATGCAGGAAGATTTATCACCTTTGGAATGACCGTTACCAAACACCCAGAAACCGGCATTAGAAATATAGGAGTTTATCGCATTCAAATTCTGAATGATAATCAAGCTATAATGCACTGGCAGATTCACAAACGTGGTGCCCAGCATTTTGATATCTCAAAAGACTCTAAAAAACCAATCGAAGCGGCAATAGTAATCGGCGCCGACCCTGGTACCATTTTCAGCAGCATAGCCCCAGTTCCAGAGGGTATGGATAAATTTCTGTTTGCAGGTATTTCTAGAAAGAAAGGGGTCAAAATGGTGAAATGTGAAACAGTAGATTTGGAGATACCTGCTAATTCAGAAATCGTATTCGAGGGTACCATTGATCCCCAACACCTAGAAACTGAAGGGCCATTTGGAGATCATACAGGTTATTATACGCCCCCTGATAAATTTCCTGTTTTTACGTTAACCGGCGTTATGCATAGAAAAAAGCCCATTTACTTAACCACAGTCGTTGGAAAACCCATTCTCGAAGATGCTTATTTTGGAAAGGTAATAGAAAGATCTTTTTTACCTTTGATACAAATGTTCCAACCAGAAGTAATAGATTTCTCGATGCCTGCAGCTGGATGGTTTCAAGGATTGGGAATAATCTCTATTAAAAAAAGGTACCCTGGGCAAGCAAAAAAGGTGATGATGGGATTATGGGGGCTAGGCCAACTTTCCTTAACTAAAATTTTTGTCGTAGTTGATCATGATATTGATGTTCATGATATGGATAAGGTTATTTGGGCCATAACAACCAAAGCAGATCCAAAACGGGATATATTAATAATAGAGAATGTGCCTACTGATACGTTAGATCCTTCATCTCCTTTGGTCAATTTTGGATCGAAAATGGGAATTGACGCCACAACCAAATCGAGGGAGGAGGGTTTCTTTAGAGAGGTTCAGGAAGAAGTTCACGTCGATGAGGAAACGAAATTATTGGTTGATAAAAAGTGGGCTATGTACGGATTTCATATGGAAAATACCAAGACTAACCATTCCGACTGAAAGGATCCAATCGACACATCGGTTCATACCTTAAATCAACTTAAAGCCTTATATTTAGGAGTTTTGTATACTAGGTTACTAAGATAGATAATGTCTAGTAAAGACAAAGTCAAAACTAATAGCCTCCAGTTGAAAAAAGCCGAGAAATGCGAGAGTTTGGATGAAGGAACATTTGCATTCTTGAATTGGATGAATTGCAAGTCATTTGATAGTGAAGGCTATGATCAGAATCCTCCTTTAACCTTGAAATATGTTGATTTTCCTAAGGTTGGTTTGATAAGATTATTTGATAGATTTTTGGGACAGGACGTTTTTGTGGATATAATCGATTGTGTACCGTTATGTAAGGCCTGTATAACCGATGATTGTTCACATGTTGGTTTTACCATTTGCTTGCTCCAATTAATTGAACGAGAGGGCTTTAAGTCGATGGATGACATTTTAAAGTAATTAAATCACTAAATTAAAATTTGAATTATCATAGCATTACTAGAATAAATTTATGATAAAATTTTTATATTCATTAATCTAAGGTTTGATAATGACTGAGAATAATGAGTATGTTCCAAATGTAGTCGCATTAGAAGTATTAGAAAAAAATGGTGTTAATATTGAACGACTAAAGGAATTGATAACCAAAGGCGTAGGTGCAGAATTTACCACCTATTATTATTATACTATTTTAAGGATGCACTGTACAGGTCTCGATGGAGAAGGAATCAAGGAGATAGTTGAAGATGCAAGAATTGAGGATAGAAACCACTTTGAGGCTATGGTTCCACGACTTTATGAATTGGGAGGAAGTTTGCCACGAGATATCAGAGATTTTGCAACCCAAGCCGGATGTCCAGATGCTTATTTGCCCGAGAATTGGAAAGACTTGACTTCTATCATGAAAGTACTATTGGAAGCAGAACAATGTGCCATTCGGTCCTGGGGAGAAGTATGCGACATGACCGGAGGAAAAGATCCAAGAACGTTCGATATTGCCCAGAGGATAATGCAGGAAGAAATTGAGCACGAAGCTTGGTTTATAGAACTGTTATCAAAAAGACCATCTGGACATTTTAGAAGAAAATTTCCAGGACAATCACCTTATACATCTGGTGCAGGTGGACTCAGCCACCTTTAATTTATGTTTAAGTTAAATAACTTTTAAATTATTTTAATGAATTATTTGTATTAATAAATTAGAACCGCACACCAATTCTTTAGTATAGGAAAATGGTCGTTTTTAGGGGATAATTGAATTTTTTCTTCTTCAAGAGAGAAATATTTTATAAACCCATTGTAAAATAATGATAATGGTATTGCATTTAACAAATAGAAGGAAAGGGGAAATTCTAATGGCTATAGCTGGGATTGGCTTGGCTATAGGTGCTATTAGTATAAGCGTACCCCAAGTAGCATATGCAGGCTTGTGTATAACTGGTTTAGGTATAGTATCTATGTTGTGGAGATAGACCTCATCACTGTCTCTGTGTTTTGCAGATATAGTAGATCATACAAAACTGAACTTTGAACAAATAGATTTAATAAAACAACGTGATATTCTAAGTAGGTATATTGATGGGACTGAGCATAGCTATTGCTTCCACCAACTTTTGTACAAAGGAAAATCTGACTTAATCTTTGGTTTAATTATCACTCGTAATTTCAACTGCTTAATCCCTGTGCAGAAAACATGTAGGATTTCAATCTTGATGATATGTAAACAGGAGGTTTTTGAGTTTTGACCTTGTAAATCATCTTGCCTTCGTTTTATCCATCCAGCGTCTTTATTTTGTGAACGTAGAATTCTTTGAATCCCAGCAAGATCTGCATAATTGACCTTTTATAGCCCATAACGGTTTGGGGTTATACCTGATAAAGCCTAATTTCTTATTACATCCATTGCAAATATTATTGATTTTTTCGAATTCTTCAAATTTTCTTTCATAGCAATCAATACACATCGGTTGACTTGCATCCAGGTTCCACCTCCATTCAGGCCTCTTAATTTCGCCAGAAATCAAATTCTTGCAAGCAAAGCAAACCTGCCAGTTTGATCTAGATTTTATTGGAGTTGAATTATTACTTTCATCAACGGAGAGTGAGGATTTGGAATGTTCAGATTTTTTCTCTGGATTGCTAATATTTGATCCCCCTGTTTCATCGGACTGAAAATTTTCTTTGTTTATATCTACAGATTCATTTTTATTGTAGCGGGCTGATTTTCTTTTAAATGGAATCTTCACGTCTAAATTTATTCGAAATTGTCTTATTTTAGAGTTACAATAATCTTTAATCTAAAGCAAATACTTAATTTTTAGAACTGTTCTTTTAAAGCTGTTGTCGCAGTCTTACTATGACATACTAGAGATAGACCAACATGCAACTAATGCCGATATCAAAAAGTCATTTAGACTTCTTGCTCTCAAGCACCATCCTGACAAAAACAAGAGTAATGAGTCTCATCAAAAGTTCTTACAAATAGTAGAGGCGTACGAAGTACTTTCTGACGAAAATTCAAGAAGGAAATACGATTTGATGAATTCTTCGTCGAACCAATCTTCCAGTTTTACTACAAGTTGGACACCATCAGCTGATTTATCGAAATTTTATAGTTACGATGTTATAAAGAATTGGCAAGTCCCAAACAAATCTACTGGAGGCATGTGGGACATAGGAGAAAAGGAAAATCTTGGAATGTGGAAGACCACATTAGCACTATTTGGATCATTAACATGCGTTGCGGTCTTTATTATTATTCTCTCAAACTAGTTGTTGCAACTATCAATCACGTCTAATCTACAAATAACCAACCTTCGATTTTATTTTACAACTATGTAAAAGAGCAATTTTTCGATTCTAATTTTTTGTACTATTAGCAGGTTCCCACAGGTGGGAGACTTGCTCTCTATCCCTAAAGTAGCTAATAGGTAGATGCATATAGCACAATAAAAGACATAATGAACCTTTAGGATATTTTATTGAATTCTTGATAAATTCTTTAATGGTTAGAGAGGGGTGAGCATCGAAATCAAATTTTCTTGTTAGTTCTTTTATCTGATTATGTCCTCTTATGGCTCTTATTATCTGGCTAAAAAAATCATGTCTGGTAATTGGGGGGTTAAAATAAATTATGGCATCATCATCATAGAGCACTCTCTTGTTCATTTCAAGTACTTTGCATTGAAGATATAGATCTATTGCTATTATTTCCTCTGGAATTTCTATCTCTTTGGCCAACTGAGCATCTAAAGCGAGTGCTCTTCCCATAGTCGTGTATTGAGAAAGGCCATGCATTCTTATCGATCTTAACCAATAAGCAATAAAAATAGATGCACAAGCATATAGATTCGTACTCCTAATTTTAGGGATGGTATTAGAAGCGCACAATCCCACGTTGTCTACGATCTTATTCGATAATTTTGAAATACAATTTTCTTCGATCTCGATGTCGGCATCTAATAATACTATAATACTACCCTTTGCATTTCTGAATATAGTATTCCATCCTTGACTTGCACCTTTTCTTTTGTCATTATGAATGAGACGAATATTGTATTCTGGATTTTCAGCCTTTACTTTTCTGATTAGATTTGGAGTTTCATCGTTTGAATCGTCTACGAAAATTACCTCGGTTATAACAAACTTCTTTGCTAGTTGCTGAGATTTGAGCGAATCAAAAAATTTCAAAATATTATGTTCCTCGTTATAAGTAATTATACCTATTGTGACAGCACAGTTATTCATAGTCCCTCGATATTCTCTCTAATTTTTTGAGCAACACTTTCAAGCTCCTTTATTTGTGCTATCTTACGCATAGGCCATTGACCTTTAACTTTCTCAATAGAATATCTAGGGACTATGTGAACGTGCACATGTGGCACAATCTGATTTGCAGATTTTCCATTGTTCTGATTAATATTAAATCCGTCGCTTCCTAATACACTAGTGATCGCTTTTGCCAATCGTGGGACTAAAGAATGCATCTCGCCTACCTCCTTAATTGGCATTTCCAAAATATTTTTGAAATGCTGTTTAGGCACTAATAGCGAATGTCCATGGTTTATTGGGTACTTGTCCAGAAATGCCAAAAATTTTTCATCTTCGTAAATTATCGCATTGGGTAGATTTTTCAGTACAATCTGACAAAAAATGCAATTGTGATTTAATGTCTGCATCCTTATCAAGATAGTGAGATACCGAAATATTTAATTTAATATTTTATACAGTTAATATATCTTGTCATAATTTGACGATTATTTTTAGTTCATTTTAAATAGCTCGAAAATTTTTTACAAAGTATGAGTGAATCAATTGAGTTAGAAAGTTTCACACTGAATTTTTCTTTCCCGTGCCCAAAATGCGAATACCTTAATGAGATCTCTTCAAACGAACTGCATAATAATAGCATCGAATGTGGAATGTGCGAGACGATATTCAAGTTTGAGGGTTTGGATTCTATAAAAATATTAGCTACCTTGGAGTAATGTTATAATCTTAACAAAAGAATTAAGTTTTTATTTTATGATTTTAATCTAGGTATTTGTAATGATCTTACCGAGCAGAAAAACAGTTGAGGGAGCATCTCGCGCCCCCCATAGGGCAATGTACAAGTCGATGGGTCTCTCTGACGATGATCTTAGCAGGCCATTAGTTGCGGTTTCTAGTACGTGTAATGAGGCAACTCCATGTAATATTCATTTGGGAAAGCTTGCTCAAAAAGCAAAGGAAGGTGTGAAGGACTCTGGAAACACACCGAGAGAATTCACTACAATCGCTGTTTCAGACGGCATTGCTATGGGACACGAAGGAATGAAATCCTCTCTTGTTAGCCGGGAGATCATAGCTGATTCAATTGAGGTAATGGTTAGAGCACATCAATATGATGCAATAGTTGGAATTTCTGGGTGTGATAAAAGCTTGCCAGGAACCCTAATGGCTATGGCTCGACTCAATTTACCGTCCATATTCGTTTATGGTGGTACCATTCTTCCAGGTAATTGGAATGGTAAACCGGTTACAATTCAAGATGTTTATGAGGCAGTGGGATCATTTGATGCCGGTAAAATGAGCTTGGAAGATTTGATAAGCCTCGAAAATGTTGCCTGCCCGTCGGCGGGGTCATGTGCAGGCATGTATACAGCTAATACTATGGCATCGATAAGCGAGGCATTAGGAATGTCGTTACCAGGAAGTGCCACACCTCCTGCGGAAAGCGAAGAAAGATACAAAATTTGCTTTGAAACTGGTAAATCTATTGATCATCTTTTACTTAACGATTTGAAACCTAGGGATATAATGACCTACGAGGCATTCGAAAATGCAATCATGATGGCAAATGCGATAGGAGGTTCGACTAACGCAATACTTCATTTATTAGCACTCTCACGTGAAACCGGAATCGACTTGGATATAAAAGATTTTGAATATATACGAAGAAAGACACCTCACATTGCAAATATGAGACCTGGTGGGAATTATGTAATGTTAAACTTGGATAATATTGGGGGCATCCCTGTAATTTTGAAATCATTACTAGATAAAGGTATATTAAATGGGGATGTAGAGACCGTTACCGGTAAGACAATGAAAGAAAATCTTGAATCTTATGACTTTAGTAATTCCAGGTCTTATTACAAAGCACACAAAACTGAGTATCGAAATATTCTTCGAACTGTTGATAATCCGATACACAAAGAAGGAACGTTAAAAATTCTATTCGGAAATTTGGCACCAGAGGGTGCTGTAGTCAAAGTTGCGGGGTTAAAAGAAGATAAATTCGAGGGGGTTGCGAAGGTTTACGATTCAGAAGAATCTGCTTTTGATGCTGTTTCAAAAAGAGAAATTGGCGAAGGTGATGTTGTTGTAATAAGATATGAGGGGCCGAAAGGTGGACCGGGAATGAGAGAAATGCTCGCGGTAACAGCGGCAATAGTAGGTCAAGGATTGGGTGAGAAGGTTGCTATGTTGACTGATGGTCGATTCTCTGGTGCAACCCGCGGATTTATGGTAGGGCATGTGTCTCCAGAGGCAATGGTAGGTGGACCAATTTCCATAATCAAAAATGGTGATAATATTAAGATTGATTTAGTCAAAGAATCGATTGATCTCAAGATTTCAAAGAAAGAATCAACAAACAGGATCAAGAAATTTAAACCTATAAAGAATAGGTACCGGTCAGGGGCCCTAGCAAAATATGCAACTTTAGTAAAATCTGCATCAGAAGGTGCTATAACCTCTCCAATACCGAAGTATATGAAAAAGAACTTTAACTAATTTTTTATTTCAATAGAATCTATGATCCCGTAAAGTGGAAAGTTATGAAAATGGTCTGCTATTTTGTTATCAAGGAAAATGATTTGAATTAGCTCAAAATTATTGATCATAATCATTACTTTACTATTTTCAGCTACAAGTTTATCATCTGTAAATAAGTCTAGTGTCCCATCCATGAATACGGTGTCATCATTACCAAAAAACGTATTTCCCTCGCCATTGAAATTGTTAATTGTATGCCAGTGAAACCCTTTGGCATTTGATGTTATCATTACAAATTTTGAATCAAATAATGTAACTTCCGAAGAATTAACACTCATCTTCCAATTGCCGGATACTACTGTTGAAATATTTTTATTCACGAAGCCACTAGAATCATTAGTGTTAGCATCATTGTTTATGGTCGGATTCCCTTTTTCAATCGATTGAATAATAATACCCGAAAGCATTGAAACCAAATTATTTGATAAGTTGTCGGTCTGATTTAGTTGACCAATGACGGTGGTATCCTCGCTGATGCTTCGACTCGAGTTCATAATCGATGATGAATTCCCTGTGCTGATTATGCCATCAATCCGTTGGTTAGGTGATAGGGCTTGATCTGAATTTTCAAAATTAGTGCCAAGCTCTGATGACGAAATTAATTGGTTATTTTCATTAGATCCGTTATTTGATATTAACGATGGTTTTAAGGTGGAGACAAGGGATCCTGAAAGAGCAAATGTGTTATTCACATCCAGTCTACCACTCTTGGAATTCAAGATGTTTTCCTTAACTACAATATTGTTAATTTCGGCAAGGCCGGCCTCGAAAGTACTTTGAGTGAAATAGATCAAGGATATTAATATGAGTAGTGGAAGAATTTTTGTCAAATCCAATAATTGTAATATTGCTGATTTTTTTTAAATAAATTTCTTTCCTTATAAAAGTTAGTCCAAAAATTTATGAATCTAGATGTCCTATAAATATGAAATGCTGAACAAAGATCAATTCTTTAATTTCTTAAAAATAAATAACAATATGGAATTCTCTAAAGAGGAGATTATTAATCGCTTTGCAGAGTCTAATAATGAAGAACAGAGCATAGACTCACTGCTGTCTGAACTTGAGGTTGAATCCACTTATACGAATTCAAACCTAAATGCATCATGTAAAGCTGGGACCGTGTATTATAAATGGAAAAGTTCCTAATAACGCTAAATGGTTTTTAATTGTATTTACAGTTTAATATTCGTTAACTACAATTTCCTCAAATTCACGGTGAATTAACTCCAACACTTCAGGAATAGTGTTTAGGTAAATAATTCCACCAGGCATGCATTCGCTACCCTGAGTATAATTTATGCTGGAACTCAAAAATGGATATATCTTTTTTGTAGAGTAGTATAGCATAAGTAATACGTAGTTTCCCAGCAAATTCTTGTTTATGAAAATTTTTTTGCAAGTCGATTTAGATTCAATTCTGATACCTTCGTCAGAATCCAGAAGCGATAACGATTCCGAAAGGGTTTTGTCTGTTGGATTAACGATCAAATGATTACATGGTAAATTGTCTTTTGATCAATTTAAAACTTATAATTAGCATATGGAAAGATTATCAAGTTGAAGTTAATCCGTAAAGGTAAAGTAAAGGATATTTATGAAACTAAGGACAACACATTAATTTTTTCTTTTTCTGACAGGGTTTCTGCCTTTGACGTTATACTAAATGATGAAATTCCTTATAAAGGAAAAGTCCTATGTGATTTTGCTCTTTTTTGGTTTAAAATCTTAAAAGGAAAAAACCACTTTAGGAGAAGGGTAGATCCCAGCAAGATTGAAGTAACAAAGCTGAACATGATTCCAATAGAGTGTGTAGTTCGATCGTATTTATACGGAAGCTTATATTCTAGGTATCTTCAAAATGACGTAGATATTACCGGGACCGAGAAATACTTTGCAAATAAGGATTTGCAATTAGCTTCAAAATTACCAGACCTGCTGTTTGATCCAACTACTAAATCTGATCAGCATGACAAACCTCTCTCCGAAACAGAAATTCTTAAAAATAGGATAGTAAGTCATAGGGAATTTTCGCAATTAAAAAAACTATCTTTGGACTTGTTTTCACAAGTAAACGCGATCGTTTCTGCATCCGGTTTTATTCTCTCAGATATCAAATTTGAATTCGGAAAAGATCCAAAGACAGGAGAAATCATGCTCGGGGATTCGATTGGACCGGATGAATTTAGAATATGGAATAAAGATGATTACCAGGTTGGACAAATTCAGGACAGTTATGACAAACAAATACTAAGAGATTGGCTGGAGGACATCGGTTTCAGACAAGAAGTAGACAAATGCAACAATAACAATACACACCCAAGGATTCCAAAGCTACCAAAAGGCATAATCGAAAAAGTGTCTCAAAGGTACATTGATGCCTATGAACGCATTACAAGATCTACTTTTGAGAAGTTGGACTAATCAATTTATCAAACGTATGGAGTGATTGTTATTTATTCAACCAGTATAAGTAGCAAGCCCTGTTTGGAAGGGTCTCTCAATAATTCTACTATCTTTCTAGGAATGTGTATGGCGCTAATATTACAATTCAGACACAGAGTTCGATTACAAATAAATTCGCTTTTTCTTAAAACAATATCATGATTATGAGTAAGGATTAGATTATCATTACCAAACCCATGAATTTTAATATTAAACGGTTCAACAATCAATTCTATTTCTACGAAAGAATGATTAGTCTTGATCTTATTTTTCATATCACTAGTCAAATCGGAACATGATTTGTTTGCATTAACGCCTATAATACAATCTCCTCTAAATGTCAAGTGCGGATCTTTGGTGACCTCAATGGTTCGTGCATGAAGAGATCGAATATTTTTATGGCCGTAAAATTGGATTTCTTCTGTTAACAACTAGCCGATTTTATTCATGTTCTTAGGTAAATAACCCTTTATTTTTTAAATAAGGTAACTATAAATAAAGATTTAGAAGTAATCTAGTTGATTTGTTACCAGCAGCAGCAGGTTATGATAGAGGAATTACTGTTTTCTCACCTGATGGGCGATTATATCAGGTTGAATATGCAATTGAAACCGTTAGGAGAGGCACATTAGCTTTAGGGATCAAAAGCACTGATGGTGTAATCCTTGCAGTAGAAGAAAAAACGAGAAAATTGCAAATATCTAATGTAACTCAAAAAATATTTCAAATAGATGATCATATAGGTCTTGCCGCAGCAGGGTATATTCCAGACGCTCGCACTCAGGTTGACCATGCACGATTTTTTGCCCAGAGCAACCGTCTTATTTATGATGAAGTAGTTGACGTTGAAGGCGTCGCAAAAAATTTAGCTGATATGGCCCAACAGTATACTCAATATGCCGGAGCCAGACCTTTCGGCGTTGCGTTGATATTAGCAGGTGTCGACAAGAATGGAATTGGCTTGTATCTTACTGACCCAAGCGGTACATACATCGGATATGATGCTGTAGCAATTGGTGCGGGAAGCGAACAAGTAACTGAACACTTGGAAAAGAATTATAAAAATGATATTGGTCTCGATAAAGCTTGCGTACTTGCCATAGAGTCTATTTTCATGGTGAGTGAAGAAAAGACTGGCACTAAACATATCAGATTGGCTGTGATTGATTCGAAATCAAAAACTTTGCGAATGATGTCGTTGGAAGAAATAGAGAATTATTCAAAACAAGTTCAAAGTAAAGAAAGTCAGTCTTGACTGGCTTTAATAAAATATTATCATACTCGTTTTTTCTATGAATATCCCACCCTATAAATAATTCTTATTTTATTGAAAAATTGATTATCAATGGCAATAGAAATTGGTTCCAAAGCACCTAATTTGCAACTTTCTAAATGGGTACAAGGTACACCAACTAATATAGATGACTTGGTGGGAAATGTAGTCGTTATTGAAGTATTTCAAGTTAACTGTCCCGGATGTTTCCTGTATGGAATTCCGCAGGCAGTTTCGCTGTATGAAAAATATAAGGATAAAAATGTCAAGGTGATAGGAGTCGCCACTGCATTCGAAGATTATGACAAAAACACCTTACAAAACCTTGAACTTTTGCTTTCAGAAAGTCAAGTTATTGGAGAGACATTTAAGGCATTAAAACAACACGGTAAATTGATTGATGGAAATAAGTTATATTACAAGATACCATTTCCTGTATCTTTCGATAAGGTTATCAAAATGCCCGTCGAAGTTTCAGACAAAATGATTTTTGATTTTATAGAAATATATTTTTCTGATTTTTCTACATTTTCTGACAAAGATAAAAACGACCTAATTGACAAGGTACGAAATTATTTACAGAATAAGGATTTTTCGGCATTGACATTTGAGACTTATAGGCTGAGGGGAACACCTTCTTCTATAGTTATTGATAAAGAGGGAATATTGAGGTATAGTTTTTTTGGATCTGAAGGTTATTTGGAAGGAGCAGTAAACGAGTTGCGAAATGAGCGGTGATTTATATTTCAACTTCATTGAGATTTGATGTTTCCATTCCAGATTCATTCCTTTATGATGTTTCGACAGAAATTGATAAAACACTGAAAATCTTTCAATTATCAAGAGCTTTATCGATTTTTAGGGTTAATAATGTATATATATATCATGACAAAATACTGAACGCAAGCAAAAATGATCTTCAATTTATGGTAACTATTCTAGAATATCTTGATACACCTCAATATTTAAGGAGGAAACTTTATCCTAAACTTGAAATATTAAAAAATGTTGGAAAGCTCCATCCAGTAAGATCGCATCATCATAAAGACAGGGTAGAAATAAGAGACGTAAAAAGTGGCGAAGTTAGGGTCGGGGTCGTTGAGAAAGGACGGGACGCCTATTTTGTAGATGTTGGATTAAGCATTCCAATTGAGTATAATGGAAAATATAAGCATGATGGTAGGAAAGTTAATGTAAAGTTATTAAAACACAAGAATTCCATTGATGCAATTGATATCGAAAAAAACGAAATAACTGAGCTATATTGGGGATACAACGTATATCAAATAAAAGATTTGAAAAATATTATGGAAAAATTTCCGATATCAAACATTATCCTTACCTCGAAACATGCGAAATACTTTAACCCCTCTGATAACGAGTTCTCTAAGATGAATCGATCTTCAGACAATAATTCAATTTTAGTTGTTTTTGGATCACCAAAATTTGGGTTAAATTCGATTTTGTCAAAGGATAAAATGAACATTTCTAAATATTATTCCTATAACTTCTTTCCAAATCAAGGTACCCAAACCGTTAGGTTAGAGGAATCAATATACGGAGTATTGTCTATCCTGAATATTTGTTTATTTTCTCTCTAGTCCGTTAATAGCGATAATAAACTTATTAAAGGGATCCGAAAAATTTTTGTATCTATGGGTCACCGAAAATATAGCGCACCACGAAGAGGTAGTATTGCATTTCGACCACGGGCCAGAGCACAGAGCTTAGAAGCTCGAATCAGAACATGGCCCGAAGATTTTAGTCGTAATAATGTTGGCTTGGTTGGATTTGCCGGATTTAAAGTAGGTCAAATTCAGGTAATGACAGTTGATGATAAGGAGAAGACTCCAAATTATGGTAAGCCATTAATGAATCATTCTACAGTGATATCCTTGCCGCCTTTAAAAATAGTTGGAATTCGAGGTTATTCCGAAGATGGGTACGGTAAGCATGCATTATTCGATGTATATTCTAAAGAAAGCATTAAAGATTTATCTTCAAAGTACAAAACCAAGTATTCAGAGGATGGATTAAAAAAAGCTGAAGGAATGATCGGATCTGTTAAACACTTAAACGCTGTAGTTGCAGTGTTTCCTAATAAAATCGGAATATCGCAGAAAGTCCCATTTATATATGAAATTCCAGTATCTGGCGGTGATAATCAGGTCAAGTTTGAATTCTTAAAGTCTAAACTAGGTCAAGAAGTTAGAGTAACCGATGTTTTCAAAACAGGACAGAATATCGATGTTCATGGGATAACTAGAGGTAAGGGTGTTGAAGGTCCAATTACGAGATTTGGTGTTAAGAGAAAACAACACAAATCAAGGAAAAGTGTTAGAGCTGTTGGAACGTTAGGTCCTATATCACCGGCAGTGGTAATGTATACTGTGGCAAGACAAGGACAAAGAGGGTTTCACCAGCGTACAGAATATAACAAAAGGATCCTAGTTATGTCAAATTCCGATAATACCGAATTGGTAAATATTAATCCAAAAGGAGGGTTCAAACATTTTGGGTTAGTAGATGGAGATTATATGATAGTGAGAGGAACTATACCTGGAGTACCGAAGAGATTAATAAAGTTGAGACAACCTATAAGGAGCAAACAATCAAAAATAAGTGAACCCAAGGTATTGGAGGTAATTGTATAGATGAAGACAAAACTATTCGACTTAAAAGGTAATCAAACCGAAGATATAGATCTACCTCCATTGTTTAATTTTCCATATCGTCCTGAGATTATTAAAAAGGCATTCGTTAATCTGTATTCTCACCGTTTCCAGAAACAGGGTAGGTATCCAGCTGCTGGGGAAATTGTGAGTGCTGAATCTAGGAATACCGGTTTAGGCATCGCCCGTCTTGCAAGAGCAAGAGGTGAAGGATTTTCTCGTGCAGGCCAAGCAGCCGGAGTAGCTGGTGTAAGAAAAGGCAGGCTCGCACATCCACCAGAATCTTGGAAGGTCACTCATAAAAAACTGAACAAAAAGGAAAACACTATAGCTCTTCTCTCTGCTATATCGTCAACCCGCCAAAGCGAACTAATAATCAACAGAGGTCATTTAATAGAAGGGTTAAAATCTTTTCCAATTGTAGTAACTAACGATTTAGAAAATGTGAGCAAAACCAAAAACTTGCTTGACGTTTTACGTCTACTAGGATTAGAAGAAGATGTTAAAAGAGTTGAACAATCCATTAAGAAGCGTTCTGGGAAGGCCAAGAGGAGAGGCCGTCCTAACCGAGTTGGCAAAAGTGCATTAATAGTTGTTGGTAATAGTGACTGTGAGTTATTGAAATTGGATAATTCGATACCTGGGATTGGGATAAAATGCGTAAAGGATATAAGTGTTTTAGATCTTGCACCCGGTGCCAGACCAATAAGGCTAGTGGTGTTCTCGCAAAATTCATTAGAAGAATTGAGTAATCTGAAAATTCCGAAAAATATAATCCTGGAGAACTCGACATGAATGAATTTATATATAATAAAAAAATTGAAATAAATGCCGATATCGCGAGTAAGATAATACTCGAGCCTTATGTAACCGAAAAGACTTTTAATATAATAGAAAAAGAGAACAAACTTAGTTTTATTGTCCATAATAAGGCCAACAAAGGTCAAATCATCAAAGCAATGAAGATAATCTATGAGGCAGAGATTAGTGAAGTAAATACTTTTAATACCATTAGAGGTAAGAAAGCAATTATGAAATTTAAGAATGTGGATGGCGCAAGACAGCTCGCAACTAATTTAGGTTTGGTGTAAAATATGGAAAATTATGCTAAAGAGACTGAATTAAAAATTATTTGTAGGATTAGGTAAAAAAAATGGTACGCGAATTTAAATTCAAAGGATATTCCGGCGAACAAATCCAAAAACTTTCAATTGAGACACTTATGCCACTCTTAAATTCAAGGCAGAGGCGATCTTTGGACAAGAGGCTATCTACTTATATGAATGATGAAAAGAGAAAATTCAGAGAAGATTTGAAATTAGCTAGGGATGGTAAACTTAAAGGTCAATTAAAAACCCATCTAAGGGATATGATTATTTTGCCCGACATGATAGGATTAACGGTATTGGTTCACAATGGAAAAGAATTTGTTTCTTATGTTATAAAGCCTGAAATGGTCGGTCATTATCTAGGGGAATATGCTATTACCAATAAACGAGTTCAACATGGAACACCTGGTGTTGGTTCATCACGATCCAGCTTGTATGTCCCATTAAAGTGATATAGATGCCGGATTATTCTTATTCTTTTCAAAAGTATGAAAAGTCAAGACATGTAAGGGCTGCAATAAGGGACAAATCTATCTCCCATAAGCATTCTAGAGAAATTGCTATAGCCATAAACAACAAAAGTATAGAAAAAGCAAGGGAGTTTCTGGAGGATGTTTTGATAAGAAAAATAGCAGTTCCGTACAGGAGATATAACAATGAAGTAGCTCATAGATCAAACATACGAGATGGTTTTTGTTCTGGGAGATACCCACACAAATCAACATCCGAGTTCTTGAAGATGCTAGACAATCTAGAATCTAATGCAGAGTACAAGGGAATGGATTTGGATAGACTCAAAATCATTTCCGTAGTTGTTCATAAGGGAACAAAATTGAAGAGATTCACCCCGAGAGCTATGGGAAGAGCAAGTCCCAAATATGATACTCTGGTTCATGTTGAAATTGTAGCCATGGAAGGTAGGTCATCTTAATTGAACGCAATCAAAAACGTTTTAAAAAACAATTATCGTAATACTGAATTGGACGAATTTCTAAAAGAGGAATTAAAGGATGCCGGATTTGGAGGTGCTGATATTCAAAAATCTCCTCTGGGTACTAGACTAACCTTGTACGTGACGAGACCGGGACTTGTTATTGGAAGGAAGGGAAGTGGTATTAGGGATCTTACGTCTAAGTTGGAGGTAAGATTTGGATTAACCAATCCACAAATTTCAGTAGTTGAGGTAGAAGTACCCGAATTAAATCCTAAGATAATGTGCAACAGGCTAGCACAACTCATTGAAAGAGGCACGGCTTTCAGACGAGCTGCATTGTGGACAGTAAAAACCATAGAGAATGCTGGAGCACTAGGTGTTGAGGTGACAATTTCCGGAAAGTTACGTAGCGAAAGAGCTCATTTTGAAAAACATTCTTCTGGGATTATTCCAAAAAGTGGTAACATGGCGGATAAAGTCGTCCGTGAAGGCATTACACACGTCCTAACAAAAATGGGAATTATGGGAATTAGACTTAAGATTGCGATAAAAAATGCTACACCACCAGAATTTGAACTCATAACTAATTTCAAAGATCACAATAATCAAAAAAGCCAAGCAGATGATAAAAATCTGTCAGGTTCAAATGAGAGTAATATGCCGGACCCTAATGAAACAAAACAGCAGAAAGAAATAATAGAAAATAAAGGAGAGATAAATAAATAATTGTCAAGAAATAAGACCAAAACATTAAGACAATTTAACGATGATGATCTTAAGGATAAACTAAGTGATTTGAAAGTCGATCTAGCCAAGCTTCGTTCTGAGGCAATTAAGGGGACTTTAAAGAAAGAAGCTGGAGTAATTAGGTGGAAGAGAAGAGACATAGCAAGAATACTTACGTTGATGAATGAAAGAACTGGAGGTAAGAAGTAGAAAATGCAGGCAGGCAACCAAATTCACTATAATGAATATCTTGGCAAATTTGTTAAAATTAACAAAGCAAGGAATGCGAGGAATTCCAACATATCCGGAACTGTTGTGAACGAAACAAAGAATATGTTATACTTGAGTGATCATAAAAGCAAAAACGTCATAAAGGTTCCCAAAGGTGAAATCTGTGAATATGAAATTTGCCATAATAGTGGAACTTGTACACTCGATGGCAAGCGATTATTAGGCAGGCCCGAGGAATTAGTTAACAAAGTAAAGTGATTATTATGGTTAAGAATATTGGTATCCAAGTAAAAGCTCCAAAGAAGACATGCAATAATAGATATTGTCCGTTTTGCGGCTCCCTATCACTAAGAGGAAAATTGATAGTAGGGACGGTAGTTAGTCATAAAGGGAAAAATATGGTTGTTGTAGAGCGAGAATATTCAAGATTTGTAGACAAGTACAAAAGATACGAGAGAAGCAAATCCAGAATCCATGCTTTCATATCTGATTGCATGGATGTATCCGACGGAAACAAAGTCAAAATTGCAGAATGTCGACCGTTGTCGAAAACCATATCATTTGCTGTTGTGGAGGTAAGTGAATAAACTTGTCAACTAAATCAAGAGCCGTATCCTCAAGAGGAGTAGAAGAATTCAGGCCTTATGTTACGAGGGCACTTCCAATAATGGCACAACTTGTTTGCGCAGACAATACGGGCGCAAAAATACTACAAATTGCTCAAGTTACGCGGTACAAGGGGAGACATTCGAGGCTACCTGCCGCCGCCGTTGGTGATTTCGTAACGGTAACTGTAAAAAAAGGACCAGCTGAACTCAGAAAACAAATTTTTGGAGCTGTCATAGTTAGGCAGAAATACCCAATCAGGAGGTTGAATGGTGTTCGAGTATCTTTTGAAGATAATGCGGCGGTTCTGGTTACAACAGAGGGCGAAATTAAAGGAACAGACCTGAAAGGGCCTGTGGCTGCAGAAGCAGCTGAAAAGTGGCCAAGGATTGCTAATTTAGCATCCATGATCATTTGAGTGAAAAGAAAATGAAAAGAAAGTCAAATAATATATGTTCAAATTTATCCAGCAATCTAAAGAAGGAGTACAATAGGAGGAGCTTGAGAATAGTCAAAGGAGATTCAGTCAAAATCATGAGAGGCGAATACAAAGGCGTAGAAGGAAAGGTAGAGAAATTAAATACTTTGAAGGGGCGATTAAGTATAGAGGGCGTTCAAAGGGAAAAAATCAAAGGCGGTCAAGTTAAAGTTCAGATTCATGCCTCCAATGTTCGTATTATGTCATTGCTCCTGGATGACAAATATCGAAAGAATAAGATAGGAAATCAGGAACAAATTAATAAATCATCAAGAAAACAAACAGTGAAAACACCTGAAAAAAATGAGGAAAAGAAGTGAAAATTAAATGGTAAAAAAAAGTGGAAGTACTAAATTAAAAAGACAAATGGCGCCTAAATTTTGGGATATTAAACGAAAAGACTCTCCTTTCATCCTGGCACCTAGGCCTGGCCCTTATTCAAAAACAAAATGCTATTCGATCGGTGTATTGATTCGTGATGTTTTGCACCTATGTTTTAATTTAACTGAAGCTAAGAGAATATTAAACTCTGGACAAATCAAAGTGGATGGTAAAATTAGAAGGGATGGGCGTTTTGGTGTCGGAATTATGGATGTTGTAGAGGTAGTACCAAATGGGGTAGCTTATAGAATGGTGCCGAAAGGTTCAAAATTACTAGTTCCCACTCAAACTACAGAAAAATCATTAAAATTGTTAAAGATTACTAGTAAGGTAAGCTATCGAGGAAATAAAATTCAATACGGGTTTCACGATGGCAAAACCTTGATATCGGATAATAAAGATATGAATGTAGGTGATTCCTGTCTGGTAACAATTCCTGAAATAAATATAGAACAACATATTAAGTTTGAGACTGGATGTAGTATTCTTGTAGTTCAGGGTGAAAACGCTGGTAAGATTGGTAAAGTAGAAGAGATTAAGGATGGGATGTTTTCGTTACCTAAAAGAGTAGTGTTAACATTGGATGAAAAAACCGTGGAATTACCAGTTGGTATAGTAATGCCGGTCGGTGTTGAAAAACCTGTATTGGAGGTGTTAGTTAATGAGTGAAAATAAGATCAACCTTATGAAAGAAATTCACGTTTCTAAGGTGGTCATTAATATTGGTGTAGGTAAATCGGGAGATCCTGTTGAGAAAGCCAAATATGCTTTATCTGAGCTAACCGGTAAAACTCCAAGTGTAAGGGGTGCAAAAAAAAGCGTAAGGGATTTTGGCATTCATAAAGGTGAACCCATAGGTGCAATGGTTACCCTGAGACGAACAGATGCCACAAACTTTTTAAGACGAGTAATGGAATCAAAGAGGAATGTGATAAAGAATTCATCATTTGATAATAATGGTAACATATCGTTTGGAATCCATGAACATATTGATATTCCTGGTACAAAGTACAATCCTGATATCGGTATATTTGGAATGGATGTATGCGCCGCATTGACAAGACCTGGCTACAGAGTTTCCAAAAGGAGAAATCCGAGTAAGATCGGCAAAAATCATAAAATTACAAAAGATGAGTCGATAGAATTCTTTAAGGCTCAATTTGGAGTTGAAGTCAATTGAAAATTAAAATTAGAGATTACGCCCTCACGGGAAGAAAGAAGTTGGCCCACGGCAAGGGTACCCGTTGGTGCAAAAGGTGTGGATCTTTTAGTGGAATGATTTGTTCCTATGATCTTATGTTATGCAGAAGATGTTTTAGAGAAGTTGCCTTCTCACTAGGGTTCAGGAAATACGAATAGGTGATTATGAATGCCAGCATTAAATATTTTGTCTAATCTATTTACCACTTTATATAACAATGAAATGAGAAGGAAGCGAGAATGCATAGTATTACCAGCGTCAAAATTCTCAAGTGAAGTTTTAAGGGTCATGCAAAAGCAGAGATATATTGGAGAATTCGAACAGGTTGACGACGGGAGATTGGGTAAATTCAGAATACAACTCTTAGCAAAAATTAATAAATGTGGAATAATTACTCCTAGATTTAGTGTAAAGAAGGATCGATACTTAGATTGGGAACGTCAGTTTCTTCCTTCTTATAACATGGGTATTTTAATAGTATCCACTAGTAAAGGAATTATGTCTCACCATGATGCTCAAAATGAAGGATTAGGAGGTGCACTTATAGGTTATGTCTACTAAACCCGAATTTTACGCAAATGAGATTGTTATTCCAGATGGTATATCGGTGAATAAAGATCAGAATCTCATTACAACAAACGGCTCAAACGGAAAAGTTCAAAAGGATTTTACGAAGATTCATGCATTAATAGAAGTTGGTAAAGAAAAGATTACAATACGATCTTACGGAAATAGGAAAAGCGATTTTGCATTGGTCAACACGGTGCATAGTCATATTAGGAATATGATAAAGGGTTCAACCACTGGATTCACATATAAACTAAAAATCGTATTTGCACACTTTCCTATATCCGTTAAGATTAAAGGACAGGATGTTTATATCGAAAACTTTTTTGGAGAACGATCATCTAGGGTGTCAAAGATCCTAGGGAAGGATACTAAGGTTACTGTTCAAGGTGATGATATTTTGATCACAGGACCAAATATTGAAAATGTATCCCAAACAGCAGCAAATATCGAATCTTCTACAAGGATAAAAAATAAAGACTCTAGGGTGTTTCTTGATGGGGTATACATATACTCCAAAGCCTAGATCTCCGAGAAAAAGTAACCTTTTTAACATTTTTAGAATTAGTAAGATTTGATCATTACATTTAGTTCTTGAGCAAGAAATCAAAGCAGGAAACATAACATTTATTTATTCTTTACAATTTTTAATAGCATAGTGCCGCTGTAGCTCAGCTTGGTAGAGCAAATTCATAATGGATACATTATGAAGCTTAACTGGCTGTTAACCAGTAGGTCATCAGTCCGAGTCTGATCAGCGGCGCTCTGATTAAATTAAAACGAAACTATGTCCAATGCTATTGCATCGGATAACAAATAAGTATGTCTGTTCCCTGAAACAAAATTATTATTAATATCTATTCTAGGAACCCACCTATTAGAAGACGTGAACAGTCTTTCTTTTTTCATCCTGTTTTCAAGCTCTTCTATATCTAATTCAATCTCTTCTATCTCTTCAGTTTCCAGATGTTGAATTATCACTAAAATTTTTTTAATCAAAACCCGGTCCCCATTTTTGGAGAAGTCACGATTTCTTTCGTCTTCTTCAATGATTTTTATTTTGATCTGTTTTCGGTTGAATGCGTCTCTACTCATTAGCATTCTGTCACTCAAATATCCTTCATAGCCCATTGAGAATCATTGTACATGAGTTGTTAAGAATTATTTTAATCTTTTAATTTTAATTTTGGTGAATTCTAAGCTTAATTTGTAATCTTTAATGCTGACTTGGGAAATTCTTATTCTATCATTGGGTAATATACTTTGATCAACGCTCCCAATCATTCGTATTCCTGAAAACTCGCCTATACCATAATACCCTACTAAGTCTGAAAGATTAGAAAAGGATTTTTCAAGCAGGACACCCTTTCTATTGATTTTTCTAAAACCACATTTCCTGAAACAGGAGTTGCAATAATGATTCGGCGGCCAGATATGAATTTTGCAACTAAAGCAATAGGTGGTAATTAAGATGCCTTTCTTGGCGGTATCAAAAATAACATCCATTAACGTCATCTTGGGTTATTTTTGAAGAATTATTACAGTAGTTGAGGTACCTGCAGCTGCCATGTTGTGAACCAGACCGCTCTTGCAACCTTTTTTTTGTCTTAAACCTGCCTTTCCTTGCAATTGAATTACTATTTCGTTGGTCTGATCGATCCCAGTCGCACCAATGGGATGACCGCATCCGAGTAGTCCTCCTCTCACGTTTGTATAGAGCGTGTTTTTGTCTATGAATCTTCTTCCCTGCCCCTTTTCGGCAAATCCAATATCTTCGTAGGCTAAGAGCTCTAAAATTGTAAATGCGTCATGAATCTCTACGATATCAATGTTTTTAGGTTCCAAGTTTGATTGTTGAAACGCATCTCTTGCTGCTATTCTCGTTGATAGTATGTAATCAAGATTATTTGAAATGGATGCAAAGCTAGCACCTTGGTTATTCTGGGAAATACCCTTGATCCAAATAGGTATTTCAGTTCTCTTTGCCATTGCTTCAGACAAAACGAGTATTGACGAGGATCCTTCGCAAGGATAACAACAATCAAACTTTTTCA
Source organism: Candidatus Nitrosopumilus sp. (assembly GCA_013694585.1). Lineage (GTDB taxonomy): Archaea > Thermoproteota > Nitrososphaeria > Nitrososphaerales > Nitrososphaeraceae > Nitrosocosmicus. The sequence continues at coordinate 27,266 of JACDCB010000123.1, forward strand.
ATGGTTCTGCCACCATTTTTGAATTAACTATTGTTGAATAGGTAAAGTGTTTGTCATAGAAAAACGCATTAATGTTTTTATTAGCATTCATATGATTTTTAAAAGAAACAATTGCTAGATCTTCTTCTGTCGTTCCATACTTTCGAAAGTGGTTTTGGGCATATAGTGATGCCCAGTGAACTGGCATATCATATTGTCCCCTGGAGATGTCCCAAGTCAATTTGTTTCCTTGACTGTTCTGCTTTTCTACTCCTGTTACTAGCACCGCATTACATAATCCTGATTTTATCAATGAGTATGCCAACATGATACCACTGGTACCTGAATTACATAAATTTTCGATCTTGGTCGAAAATTTTGGCCTGATGCCTACCATTTCTGAAACTATATTACCCAAATATGAATCATTAGAGCTACTTGATACAATTAGACCATCTACTTCAAACTTTTGAATTTGTGTCCTCCCAAGTAGATCAATTATGGATTTACTAGCTAATTCAGCAGGTGTAGAGTCTGAGGCCTTGGCAAATTTTTGAGTATTGGTAGAATCAATTGCTATTTCCATAAATCTGTAAATTCCTTGTAGTTCAAAATGCCGTTAGTGTCTTTTACAGGATTAATTTGTAGTATTGGTAAATCGATACCTATTTTTTTAAACCTTTTAATCTGGTTATTGCAATCATTTATAGAACCTGCTATGACAAAGTCATTAAGCATCTCATTGGGAATATTTCTAATTGACTCTTCTAGACCATACTTGCTGTAATCATTATAGATTTTTTCAACTACTGACTTGTATTTTGTTTTAATCAATGAATCATAGTAAATTCTGCCTACTGATATATAAAAAGCCAAAGTCTTGGCAGCTCTGAGAGTAGCCTTTGTAGGATCTTTATTTGAAACGGAGGTGATAATTACAAGAGCTTTCATGAACTTTTGATTATGATTTTCAAAATTGATGTTCTCAATCACCATCTCTAACTCATCTTTTGGCTTTAGGTAGAGGATTACTCCATCTGCATACTTTTTAGCAACGCCGATCATTCCTGAATTTACGGCTGCAACATAGATAGGAATATCATCCCTAGAGTGTTCAAGCAGCTTAAAATTTTTAATATTTACTGTTTGTCCATGATAGTTAACTTTTTTCGACTTTAACAACAGTTTTATTGATTGAACATATTCTTTCATTCTGATTAATGGTTTTTCAAATTTGATCCCATGAAGGTTCTCCACTAAGATAGAAGTGCTTGTGCCAAGGCCTATAATGGCTCGGTTATCTGATAGGTTATCCAATGTAATGCCGCCCATACTAATCGTCGCTGGAGTTCTAGAATAGATGTTTACAATAGATGTTCCTATTTTTATTCTGTTTGTAACTTGGGAAATAGCCCCAAGGGTTGAAAAAACCTCCTTTCCCCAGGACTCTGGGGCCCAGATGGAATGAATACTTTCATTTTTGTCCACTATTGTTGCAAATTCGAGGATCTCTTTTGACTTTAATAATGATCCAATGCTAAATCCTATTTTTTCCATCATGCTTGTTTGGAATTTATCCTGGATAGCTCTTTGGATGATTCTTCGATATCTTTGTGGGAATCAATTGATTTCCAGAATGATTTTTCAAATTTCTTTGCTTTTAATTTTTGTTCGTTTGCCATGGCAGGCAGTGCTGTTGTTTCAATGTTTCCTTTATCGGGTAGGAAGTCGAAAATTTCTTGGTTAAAAAAATAAATACCCGCATTGATCCATTTATCGATTATATTCGGTTTTTCTTTGAATCCAGTCACAAATTGCTGGTCATTAAAATCTACAATCCCAAAAGGGCTTTTTAACGGAACCACTGCTATAGAGTTATAATCGTTCTTGTGAGATAGGATATTAAAATCTATGTTGGTTAATATATCGCCATTGATCATGAAGAAGCCATTTTTTTCATCCTTTAGAAGCGCTTGTGTGTTTTTCAGAGCGCCGCCGGTACCTAGTGGTTCCTCTTCTACCATATAGGCAACTTTGACCTTGAACTTGTTTCCACTCGCAATATGATTTATGATTTGCTCCTTCAAATAGCCGACACAAATGATAATTTCTGTTATGTTATTTTTAGACAATAGCTTTATTTGCCACTCGATAATGGGCTTACCTAGGATTTCTATCATCGGTTTCGGGCGGTTATCTGTGATCGGTTTAAGCCTTTTACCAAATCCCCCCGCTAATATTACTCCTTTCAAAACATATTAACTGATTTGATTTAAGATATATTTTTTCCTATTGTCGTCTTGAAAAAGGTTACCTATAACAGGAATTTACACTATACCTTGATAATTTGAATATAGTATCTACTATTATGATAGTGTTATTACTATTATGATAGTGTTATTACTAACACAAAAGAAGAATATTTCATAATTCGAATTATGAAATAATATTGAAAAAAGGATTAATTTCTTAGAAATTTGGCAATATGATTTAATAGCTCAGAGATCTGATCTTGGCTATGATCTGAATTTAGAGATATTCTTAAGCGCGCTTCATTTCTTTTGACAGTGGGATATCTTATGGCTTGGACGAAGAAATCTTGTTTTAATAATTCCTTCGAAACTGCTAAGGCTTTTTTTTCAGACCCAATTAACAGCGGAATAATAGGACTATTTTCGATTTTTCGACTGTTAATTTTTTGTTCATTAGCTATTTTATGAAAATGCTCGATATTTCTGTACAACTTAGTCTGGAGAATCCCTCCCTTTGCTAATTGCATTGACATCATAGCTATTTCGGCCAAATAATCTGGAAGAGCAGAAGTGAAGATAAACGGTCTGGATTTATTAACTAAATATTCTTTTACCAACTTCGAACAGCTAACATAGCCTCCAAAGCAACCAAGTCCTTTACTCAGACTACTGGTATGAATATCTACCCTTTTGTTAACTCCAAAATAACTCGGAGTTCCTCCAAAATCCGTTAACTTATTGTTACCAATAATAAAATCTCCATGTGAGTCGTCAACTATGAGTAAGCAATTATTTTCTGCTGATATCCTCGCAATTTCAGTTAAATCAGCCATATCGCCGTCCATGCTAAAGATTCCTTCAGTTATTATTATTTTTCTTTTGTCATCATACTTTTTTACAGTCTTTTCTAATTCAATCGTATCATTGTGAGGGAATCGCTGAATTTTACTGGGAGACAACTTGCAGCCATCTATTATGCTCGCATGATTTAATTCATCGCTAAAAATAATAGTTTCCTTATCAGAGATACATCCTAGGACTCCTAAATTTGCCATGAATCCTGTTGGAAAGAGCAATGATGAGGTAGTTTTCCTATGCTTTGAAAGAGCTTTCTCTAGGCCTTCTATGCTTTCTGTATTTCCGCTAATTAATCTCGAGCTACATTGTGAAATTCTTGTAGTATGTAGATTCTGTAACTTTTTTACTAAAAATTTGTTCCTAGATAAACCAAGATAGTCATTTGATGAAAAATTCAATACAGAAGACGCATGGGTTCCTTTTCCTGACTCTAGGATATCTTCAACAGTTCGGAGCTCTCTATAAAGATGTTCCTTTCTTAAATCTCGTAACTTGTCTTGAAAATATAGTGAATTACTTTTGTTTAAGCCCAATCTCTTTTAGCATTCTAATGTCATCAAGAGGTTTATTTCCTTTTGTAGTCAAGTATCCCCCACTAATAATTCCATTAGCACCTGCTTTTAGTACTTTCTTATCATTCTTTTTTAAATGAACTTCTCTCCCTCCTGCAATTTTTAAAATGGTTTTAGGCATGAGAAAGCGAAATGTTGCAATTGTCCTAATTATTTCCTCTTCAGTCAGCGAATACTTGTTATAGAGTGGAGTGCCCTCTCTGCCTATTAACATGTTTATAGGGACTTCGTCAGGATTCAATGATTGTAAAGCGAAACCTAACTCTACTCTATGTTCGACGGATTCTCCCATACCAATAATTCCACCACTACACAACTCTAATCCCGCTTCTTTAACTATTTTAGCAGTATTAATCCTATCTTCGTAAGAATGGGTAGTACAAATCTGATCGAACAAACTTTTCGCCGTTTCTAAATTATGATTATATCTTTTAACTCCTAATCTCTTTAATATTATGGCCCTAGCTCTAGTCATAAAACCCAAAGAGGTGTTAACATCTATGTCCAGCCTTTCTTTTATTAACTTTATAGTATTGCATATTTGAATAAAATCTTGTTCTGGGGGAGCCCGGTAAGCACAAACTATACAAAAACTATTTGCCCCATTTTCCTTTGCTGATTCAGCTTGTGCTAAAATCATCTCCGGGGTCAATAGGGGATATTTTTCGATTTTGGTGGTATTAAACGTCGATTGAGAGCAAAAAGAACAATCTTCTGGGCATCTGCCAGATTTTGCATTAACTAGGGTTTCAACATCAACTTTGTCGCCCCCGAATTTCAATGTAATTTGATTTGCACAATCAGCAAGGAAATCAAGATCATTAGAATTAATTAATTTCATTGCATCCTGAAAATTAATTGGTTTATCTGATAAAACGTTAAACATTTTTTCATAAATAAAGTCCTTATTCAAATTGCTCATTAGATAATTCTTTTTCTATAATAACTTCCTTATATTAGTATTTTAGAATATCCATATAGGTCTGTCAAAAGCGGAATTCGTCTGAATTGTAGTAATAATGATTCGTCTAAAAAAGGACCGGTTTTCATACCGTCTTAGAACCAGACCGGTTTTTTTACTCTAGTTTTTTGGGTTTTTGTATTAATTTTTTTTAATACTTGCTCGTATTAATTTGACTACCTTTTTTTTACTCTCAATTTTGTATCGTCTTTATGAAATATGCGTTTGCTTACTTACGAGTAAGTACGGAAGAACAAACTGTATTGAATCAGAAAATAGCAATGCAAGGGTGGGCTCAGTCACATGATTTTCAGATCTTGGATTATTTCGAGGACTCTTCAATTAGCGGAAAAACAGCGGCAATTGGCCGAAAGGGATTCCAAGAACTATTAAAAATAGTAGCATTAGAATCTGTCGATGCAGTTTTGGTCTACGAACTATCAAGGGTGGGTCGTACTTTCTGGGATACCCTAGAAGCTATTAAGGCTATTGAACAGTATTCCCCCTTAATCTCATGCTCTCCCAGAGAGACTTTTCTTCAAACAACTGAACCAAGCATCAGAAAGCTTATGCTGGGCATTTTGACATGGGTCGCAGAACGCGAAAGAGAGCTATTAGTTCAAAGAACCAAAGACGGCATTATCAGAGCTAAATCGGTGGGAAAACATATAGGAAGGCCTAAAAAAGAATTGAATACTTCTGACTTAATTAGTCACCTTTCTCAAAATAAATCTAAATTAAGAATTGCGAAGGAATTAGGAGTTTCTAAAGCAACACTGTATAAAAATTTAAGAAAGCTTGCCCACTAACTAACATTTCTTTTGTTAATATCTAAAACAATCTCCAATTGAGTATCCATTATTTTATTTAGAGAATGTGAGTCTATGGCTAAAGGCGGTATAACTATCATTGTAGCTCCTAGAGATCTCAGTAGGACCCCCCTCTTGAGTGATTCTCTCATAACAAAATAGTTAATGGGAATTTTATCCACAATGGTAATGGGTTTACCATTCACTGCAAGTTCAAATCCAGCTAATAATCCTTTCGCTCTGATATTTTGTACAATTGGAATGGATTGAAATTCTTGCAACCTCTTCCTAAGTTGTTTGCTATTTGATTTGATCTTGCCCAGCAGATTATTTTCTTTGTACATTTTTAGATTTTCAATAACAGCAGTGCAACCAATAGGATGTCCAGCATAAGTGTGACCGTGAAATAGGTGTTTTTGATCTCCTAAAGCGCCAGAAAATTGTTGGAATATTTTTTTGGAAGTTAATGTGAGGGCTAACGGAAAATAACCACCCGTGATTGCTTTACCAAAACATGCTATGTCGGGAACGCTTTCTTGGGCTACGTATTCTATCATATTTCCAAGTCGTCCAAACCCCGTTGCAATTTCATCTAAAATAAACAAGATGTTATGCTTTTTGCACATTTCTTTTATTCTGTTTTGATAATTAGTTGGGTAAATATTGACGCCTCCAGCCAATTGAGCACCGCTCTCCATTATTAGTGCAGCAGTTTTATCGGCATTTTTTTCAATTATCTTCTCTGTCTTTTCTAACAATAGATTTAACTTTTCTGAATTAACTATTCCATTTAGGGTTACCCTTTTAGGACTCGGAATTACATGACATTTCAATAACAACCTTTTATAACTCTTAAAGTATTTGTCAACATAACCTACCGACATCGCTCCAATAGTATCACCGTGGTAACCATCAGCAATTGACAAAAATGAAGTTTTCTTCATATTCCCTTGGTTACTCCAATATTGTAAAGCAATTTTTAGAGCAGCTTCTATAGCAGAAGAACCATTATCCGTGAAAAACACTTTGTTCAGGCCCTTCGTCAATTTTAAGAATTCATTTGAAAGCTCGATTGATTTATCATTTCCTAATCCAAAAATAGTTGAGTGTGGTATTTGTTTAATTTGGTTGATCATTGCAATCGTAATCCGATTACTATTAAATCCCCAAACATTGCACCACATATTGGAAATTCCGTCAAGGTATTTGTTACCATCATTATCATAAAAATAAAAGTCTCTTCCCGATCTGATAACTCTCCTCTTGAGATATTTGGTGTAATCATGCATTTGTGTATAAGGATACCATATGTTGTCACTTTTTGACAAATATAGATAACCTATCCTTGTGTTGATTAATAAATTCTTTATCTTTCTATTCTTGAAATATATATTGATAGTCTGTTAATGTAAACTGCTAACCTAAATGGATGTAAAGGAATTATTATACTCCGAAATCGATCAACTTGGTATAGATTTTATCAAAACAAAAATTAAAAATAACATTCTGAACTCAGAGTACATAATCAAACAAATATTTGAAGAATGTGCTAAATCAAGAGGTGCTCAGAATCTATCTCCTTCTGATTATATCTCCTTAGCTGAAGCTTTGATGCATTACTTACTTGCAATTACTATAACACCGTCACAGAGGAAAATTAATATAAATAAAACTGAAGTCAGCATTCTTGTTCCGGGTGCCAGCGGTTTAAAAAATGGTGGAGATAAAGTGCTAATTATTCAATTTCTAAAGGGAGGTAAAGTTGAATATGAGCATACTGTCAGCGATTTGTTAAAAATACAACCAACTCTCGATAATATATGGTTAGTCTCATACTGCCCTGTAATAACCCTATTCCCGCTGAAAAATTTTGTTATTAATAGTGCGTCAAATGGAACAAAAAAGCTTGCACAACCATTTTCACAATTGATGATTCAAATAAATGACTTTCTCGATCGGATTAATTATTCCGGTTTTCGCATTCTCTAAGACAGGTATCTATTGATATTTCATAATTCGAATTTTGAAAT
>JACDCB010000024.1 GCA_013694585.1 Candidatus Nitrosopumilus sp.
GTATTTTTAGAAAAGAAATTTCTGTTCAGGGGCCCTGGGTTCAATACAAGTGTTTTTCCCATTTTTTCAATTCTTTTAATATGCGTATGACCGAGTATCAAAATATCGAATAACTGACTTTCCACTAAGGATTCTGACAAGTCAGAGTTTGTTCCATGATATATGGCTATATTTTTTGATGAAATTAAGAGTTTTCCAAATTCGTTTAGAAATTGAGCATTTTCTATTTCATCGAACTGTCTTGTGATACCCATTAATTCCCCATCATTGTTTCCCCTAACGCCATAAAATTTTGTTTCTTTATTTAATTTCTTGAATAAACTAATCATTCCGGGATACACGTAATCACCTGCATGGAAAATATAATCTACTTTCAGCATGTTAAAAATATTTATTGCTTTTTCAGTATTTTCAACATCATCATGTGTATCTGAGATTACGCCGATTTTCACTATCAATAGTTTTTTAACCATCATAAAAAATCTTGTGATTTTCATAAGTGACACCTGGTCAGGTAACATTCAAAAAGCAAGTTAAAACATGCCAATACCAATACCGAGTGCCTAAATTTTGAAATTAATATGCTTTAAACAGGTTTAGTAGTATGTGAATCGCAGATTTCGAAATCTTTCTTAACTACGTAGTCATAAATTTTGTTTTTTAACAGACTCTGAATTATTATTATAGGTGATAAAGGGATGAATTTTGGAGGAAGAGCGAGGATGAGGAGGAGGAAGAGCGAGGATGAGGATATATTTCATGACCGTTTTTTCACATAGATAGATTCTTTCTTGTCTGATCTATGAATCATATAAAAAGCATGACAAGAAATTATCAGAGCCGCAAGAGTCATCTTAGTTGCAAAAACTAAATTCCATGGTGTTTCGGGGTTAGGATAGCTTATATTGATTTCATCAAAATTCAAAGAGTTATTGATTGTATTTACAGTAATCAACGACCCCCACACAGTAAAATTGTAAGTAAATTCATAGGCTGCAACAACTATCAAGATAATTGATAATACAGATAATACAGATCGAACTATTTTGGGTGTATTCTGTACTCTGCTATAACCGATTTTGGTAACACAAAACCATGCGATAACTGAGAAAATTGCAAGATAGGTAACCAATTTGCCAGATCCATCAAAGATCAAATCGTTTTTTACGATTGTTTCTCCTATATTTAGTGCACCGGTTTTATCATATTCCACCCAACTCCAATACATTCCAAATATTGTTATGTACAGCATCATGAATGCTGAAAAATAGAAAAATATTATATAAACATAGCGTGAATCAACACTATGAAAAAAATTGGTCAACGTATTATTCATGAGTAGTACTCTAGATAAATTGGAGCGAATATAAAATTAACTTTATTGGTTCAAGGTACATAGATATTTTTGATGTGTTTTAATAATCGTACAGCATCTCTTTCCTTCAAACTCTTTTTATTGTTCAGAATATACTCTCTAAAACTTTCAAGCTGAGAATTGATTTCAGGATACTTTGATTTACATTTGTCCAAAATATCTTCGTATGTCCTATAAGGAAAATATGTCTGTTTTGATATTCTAAGGATCGATCTTCTCGTCATATTGTCTATGATCTTGTATTTTTGAGCTAAAAACAAATTGTATCTAATATCAATCAATGCTTCTGACTTGTAATTTGTATAATCCGTAAACGTCACAGCAACTTCATCATCAGACTCCAAGATTCCATCCCTAAATAGTCTAAAAATTTTTCCTATTCCTATCATTCCATACTTGCCAAGTTCGACAGCCCGAAGTGCGCCCAAACTCGATGATCCAAAAACCTTTACATTTCTTTTTCTGACTAAGTTATACACTTCAATTGGTGTGGGTGGATAATCCTGAAGAAAATATCCGTCAACCAAACCAACAATATCCACTTCTTTTAGTATCAACTGCAGAATGTCTCCTTTTTTAGCTGGTAGTCTGTAATCTGCGTCTAAAATTTTTCTTGCTTTTTCCCTTGATAGAGATGGTCCTAAAAATATTACAGGTTTGGACCTAACCATTTTTTAACACTTTCCTTGGCTCTTCGACCGATAACTGCTTTATTTATTTTGAATGTTTCCAATCCAGGAACAATGACCCTAATAACTGGTATATTTAATTTTGAATTAGTCAAGTTTACTGCTATTGCTTTTTTTAGACCTCTTGCTTTTAAATTACTCAGAATAAGTTTAATGTCATCTAATATATCATCATAGGAAAATGTGTGAACATCTGAAAAAGATTTCTTTTCTTTTGACTTTATGAATTGCCATGATCTGTTTTCATCACTATTTATAGGATCATACTTCATTTTTCTTAGATCATCCCTAGATCCTTGAATATTAGCTGCTCTTGATTGGGATACTTCTGTTATAGCCCTCATCAATGCAATTCGTGCATCTGGATGAGTTCCATGACCTTCTACCAGATATCCATATTCATGATTAACCCATTCGGCACTACTAGCTATAAAAGTTGGAATTTCAAGGTCGGAAGTAATATCCTTTACTGTCAATGGTATTTGAGAACGTCTAAATCTATTTACGATACTCCTGATAGGAACGTGTTCGATACTGTTCAGATCAATTTCTGGATAAATAGAATTATCATCCATAAAACTCTTTGAGTCAAATGACTTTAATTGAAAACCCCTTTTTACAAGCGAATTTTCAATGGTTTTCAATACATGATACTGAAATGCACTAGAAGTGAATTCCGCCAAACTCACTGCGTCTCTTTCTACCACCTCGCATAGGGCGTGACAAATTGCTTCTTCCATTACATTCCCAGAAGCCAATCCATTTGTATGGAAAAAGGAGTAAGGATTTATTGACGGCGGCGTAGGAGTATACCTGAAAATTGTTAATGGAGCAGGCACCAATACTTCCATGTTATTCATTAAATCATAACCAATACAATAGTCCATTATCATTTCCTCATTTAAGTGGAATGAAACGGGTTCCACTACTTCATCATATTCTAGAACAGTATAACTTTGAGATAATTCTTTAAAAGTTCCCCTTAGAATTTTTCCGTCATAATTTGCAGGTAATGATGAAAACCTTTCAATGCTTTCCATAATAGCACTAGCCCTTGCATGGTTTTTCGTTGGACCCTTACCACTATATACCCAGATGTAATCCTCTGTTCCTGGCAATACGGCTGAAAAATTAGGTATTTTAAGCCTATCCATATTTGTAATATCTGCAATTCTTGTAATCCCAATTTCACGAATCAAGGAATTTACTTTTTCTAAAGTTAGTTCTACAGGCTGGATTCTAGATGTACCCATCGTATTCCATTTTTTTCTAGATTTCAATAATAATTGAGATGTAGTTTTCAATCAGAATTTACATTCTTCATTTCTATAGGATATTATTTTAATTATTGGGTTAATACGATGAAAACGATTATCCAACCAGCATGGGTGGATTAAAGACGAATAAAAAGTGGTTAGAATAGATAAAGTATATATATTGCAAATCCTCCTGAGGAATTACTTGAGTTCTATTAATATAGAAGCTGAAGTTATAAGTGAAATTTTGCTTAAGGCAGCCAGTGAACCCGAATTCAGGAAACGACTAATAAAAAGCCCCAAAAAAATACTTGATTGTTATAGTATATCAAATGAAGCTAAGCAAGTAATTCAAAAGAGCATAGTTGATTTAACTCAATAAATCCTAATAGTTTTAATTATCAACCTTAGAATCAAATATATAATTAGTCCAATGATCAAAGTATCAATCCATTACAACAACAGCTCACAATGTGACTCATATAGTATGCTACGACTCACTCTAATTGTACTATTAGTAATTTTTTTTATATATGTTACACCAGGCTTTTCACTTTCTGCTCTAGCCATAAATAATATGAATGATACCAATCAAGGATCCCATGACATTTCTTTTAGTGGAACAGTATCCTCAAATCCCGAAACATTTCACAGTACAGGCCTTGAACAATCATTTTTTATTTTCCCAGTCAAAAATGAAAGCACTACTTATTCAGGAGTATTGACTTTTACTTCGAGTAAACCCGTACAAATACAATCCATAAATATTTTGACGATAAATAATAGTCTGAAACTACCAGTACAATTTGGAACATTATATACCTTTCCTGTTAACGATACCGCGGTAATTCCAAGTAATTTACTTGACGAGCCCAACAACACCGGTAGTGTCCAGTTTTCGGGGAATGGATTACGTATTATAACAAATGAACCTTTTTTGGTTAGTTATTCTTTTAGTGGAAAAGAATTTCATTCGGTTATAAAAAACGACATAGAGAGTGGCCTAGAGGTATATAGAGAATTAACTGGAACCTTCTCGTGACAAATAAAATAGGCGAAATTTCACTGAGATTGAGTAAAAACTGGTTTTTTTGGCAATCATTATTCACCTAAAGAAATTTATTTATCTTGCATTCAAGTAATCTCGTATTAAAATTCAAAAGGCTATTTTAGAAATTCGTAAATAATTCCACAAATAAATAAGTTGGATTACATCATAGGGTTAATGAGCGGAGAAGGCGGTATATGATGGAATGGTTTTAAAAAAATGCGAAATAAAAGTATTATTTGAGAACAAGATAGTAGGCGAAACTATGCAAAATAATTACAATATCAGCCATCAATCAAATAGAATCGAATTGCTTGAAACAATATCCCCTAATCTTGTAATCGATAATTTCAAGGGAAAGAATTTCGAATTTGCATGTGCCTTGGCACACTCACTCTGTTTTAGACACGGAAATATACAATGGGCCCATGCAAAACGATTTAAAGAATCGGGTTCTTTTGAACTTGTAGTATATTATTCCAATTCATATGTTATAGACAAGGAAAGAAAGGAACAGATCATGTTTTATCATTCTCAGAATAATTTTGATTTCGAGTACCCAAATCCTGCAAGTATATTGCAATCAGCAAATTCCTACTTTAGTAAAAAACATCCGGACTAGCGTTTTTGAATTTGAACCTATTGATTCTTAGTCTGTTACAATAATCAAATGAATAGATCTTAAGTTCATGTGTTTTGAATCTAATAATTTATACCACTTGCGTAATTATTTAAAATGGAGACAGTAAGTAATCACTAAATCACTAAAGAAATTAATCAAAATTTTTGCTTTAATTCAATCATTGGTTTAGAAAGATAGTAGATAACGGAAAAGAGAAAAAAGAGTCAAGAGGAAATATTAAGAATCAAAGATGCCTTGACAAAAAAAATCAAAATGTAAGAATAAAGTCCTAAAAATAAAAAATAAGTAGAGAAAAAAAGAAATACACAGGGATTTATTTCATCTGTATGCTATGATATTTTTCAAGAGATTTTATAGTTAAAAAGCCCACCCGCTTCAATGATATCTGAAATTATTTTACTAAATGGTTTGATTGGATACGATTCATTTTTAGTAACGTTTAAAATACTGTTTTTGTCTAAATTAATTTCTATTTCATCTTTATCATCTATTTTTTCTAAAATATTTTCTTCAATTTCAATAGGTAGCAAATAACCACCATCTATAGAATTTCTGTAGAAGATTCTTGCAAAAGATGGAGATAAGATAGCTTTAATACCTGTTTTTGATAGAGCAATTGGAGCATGTTCTCTACTCGATCCACACCCAAAATTATGACCCACCAAGAGAAAATCACCTTTTGAAGCTTTGTTAGTAAAATTAGGATCTAGTCCTTCCATTGCATGTTTTGCAAGTTCATCATGATCATGTATTTTAAGATACGGACCTGGAATGATAACATCCGTGTCTATATTCGGCCTATTGTATTTATGCACAGTACCTTTTAAAGCCGTTATAAATCCCTCGGGTCCGTTAATTTTCCGGTAATCGCTGACGCAGCTACAACCATCGGAGAGGCAAGATATGTCTTGGACGTTACATCTCCCATTCTACCCGGAAAATTTCTGTTAGTCGTGCTTGCACAAATTTCATCTTTACCTAAAACACCCATATGCGCACCACAACAAGCTCCACAGGTAGGTGGGCCAATAACTGCACCAGACTCCATAAAAATGGTAACCAAGCCCTCTTTAATAGCCTTCATATAGATCGATTGAGCAGCAGGGAGTACCTCGGTTCGTACTTTAACTTTTTTTCCTTCCAAGATCTTGGCTGCAGATCTGAGGTCGGAAAGCTTTGCGCCAGTACAAGATCCTATGTATGCTTTGTCTATTTCTGTACCTTGAACCTCCCTTACAGGAACAACATTCTCCGGAGAATATGGCTTTGCCACAGAAGGTTCCATTTTTTCGCAATCATAATCAAATATTTCACTAAATTCGGCATCTGGATCTCCTTTAATTAGGTTAAAGTTTATTCGCCCAAGCCTTGTCCTTAAATAATCCACAGTAGTGTTATCCGGTTCAATAATTCCATTTTTTGCACCGGCCTCCGTGGTCATATTGGTTAAAGTAAACCTTTCCTCCATTTCCATACCATCTACAACACTACCACTAAACTGCATCGCTCTGTAATTTGCCCCATCGGTCCCTATATCAGAAATAATATTCAAAATAATATCTTTGGCCATAATATAATCTGGTTTTTTTCCTGTTACCTTAAATAGCATAGTTTCTGGTACCTTAAACCATATTTTACCATGCTTTAAAACATAAGCAATATCTGTATGACCTAGCCCTGCACTAAAAGCACCAATTGCGCCTGTAGTATTAGTATGTGAATCCCCACCAACATAAACTTCTCCAGGTAGCACTAACCCCTCTTCATGGGAAATCGTATGACAAATACCGTATTGTCCCATTCCATACTTGAAGTGTTTTTTAATACCATATTTTTGAGCCCACTTCGTTAATTGTATCACATTGTCAGCAGAAATCCTATCGGAGGCAGGAACAAAGTGATCTTCAGAAATCCACACCCTATCAGGGTCCCATAATTTTTCCAATTGGTAGCCCTTTTTTTCCAATTCCTTAAACACCTTGATAACTCCAGGACCTGAAACATCATGCATCATGACTTTATCAACGTTGGAAAATATGATGTCTCCAGGAGTAACTGTTTTGGAATTTGAGGAATGAGACAAGATTTTTTCGGTTAATGTCATTCCCATAGCAATATAGTTAAGTATGACTGCTAAAGATTAATACTTTTTGAATTCAGGTTCAAAAGAAATTTGAAAATTCCTTAAGATAAAATTAATTATGTACTTTGCTTTGAGAAATATCATAATTTGGAAGTTATCCCCATCCACCTAGATAGAGAATCATCAGGATTTGATTTGTATGAAAAAATTAACAAGAATAAGGAAAAAATAAACATCGAAGATAACGATGTACTGGTCATATCAAGCAAATATCTTTCGATCAGTGAAGGCAGGGTTAAGAAATTAACAGGGATAAAACCAAGCAGTCAAGCTACTCAAGCCTCTAAATTGTATCACATAAACCCAAAAATAATGGAATTGATTCTCAGGGAGTCGGATGAAATTTTTGGTGGATTATATGGATTTGTTCTAACATCTGTTCATAAAATATTGGCTCCCAATGCAGGTATTGATAAGTCAAATGTGCCTAACGGTAGTGTTGTTTTGTATCCAAAATATCCTTACCACTCCATAGAGATCCTCAAACAGAAATTTATGATAAATTCATGGAAAAGGGTTGGGATTGTATTGTCAGATAGTAGAATTTTACCTATGAGAAAAGGTACAGTGGGTATTGCGTTAGCTTGCTGTGGGTTTGAACCAGTAATCGATCTGAAAGGGACTATCGATCTTTTTGGAAATGTCCTAAAATATACGTCTCAAAATCTTGCAGATTGTCTGGCTTCCATTGGGACGATGATAATGGGAGAATCTGACGCATCGACTCCAGTCATAATAATTAGAGGATTAAATATTAAAATGACTGACAAGCCTGTCTCTAGTGATACGTTGAACATTGATAGCAAATTTGACATTTACGTGCGAGGACTTTCAAAGAGAAACGCGTCATATTACATTTGAAAAGTTTTAATTTTTTAAATTATAAATAGTCAAACAATATTATATCAAATGTAATTGGAGAAAACTGTTCATGGCTGAATTTTCTACATTTTATCCTAGAAGAATGAATCTTCTACAAGGGATTCAGAACCTTATTAAAAGAGAAGAAGTCGAGCTCGATCATTTATTTTTGATGGTTAAAATAAAAAAAGATGAAATTGTCAATACATTAGTTTCTGAAGGGTTTAAAATGGTAAAATTTGAACATAAAAAGCCTACTCAAATTGGTAGCGGTTTCTCAAAAAAACTAAAAAAACCATGGGAGATGCATGTAAGACTCCTAGATTTTAATCAAGGTTTGATTGGAATCCATGCGGAGGTAGAAATCTCTAGAAATTATTTCCAGCATATAAAATCAGTCAGAGTACCTGTGGTGTATGAAATTGAGACCATCTTAAAAAAACATCGTATTGAATATCAACTATGGCATTCGATAGTTAAGGATTATATCACAAATATTATCGATGATCATCAAATAAAAATAAAGACTCCCAAGATTCCGGCATTGCCATGGTTAGGAATGTTAGGATTCATTACCACCATTGCAATAGTATACGGTCTCAAATTTTTCATGGTATTGAAATAGCAAAGCATGGACAGTTAAAACACTATTAACAAAATTTTTATTGTTATTTTTATAAACTAATATTAAAACCAATGGGAGTACCAGAGAAAATCCAGGCCATTCAAGATGAGATACACAAAACACAGATAAACAAAGCAACAGAGTTCCACGTAGGCATTCTAAAGGCCAAGATAGCAAAGCTAAAAAAAGAACAAGAAGAAAATACCCATGGAAAGACCGTCTCTACTGGAGGAGGCAGTGCGGGCTTTGACGTTAGGAAAGCCGGAGATGGCACTGTCGTTTTAATAGGATTCCCCAGTGTAGGTAAATCTACTTTATTGAATGCAATAACAAACGCAAAATCTAAAACAGCAGCATACTCATTTACTACATTAACTGCTGTGCCAGGTATGTTGGACTATAATGGTGCACGGATCCAGATATTGGATTTACCAGGTATAATTGAAGGCGCTGCTGCGGGCAAAGGTTTGGGAAAAAGAGTGTTATCGGTTGCCAGAAATGCAGATTTAGTGTTGATTGTCTTAGATGTATTCCAGATTAACCATCTAGAGGTATTAAAAAAGGAACTATCTGAAATAGGAGTCAAGGTCGATGAAATACCTCCTGATATTGTTGTAGAAAAGACTATTACAGGAGGTATTTCAGTAAATATTCAGGTTCCAATACAAGTAGATGAAAACTTTATCAGAAATGTGATGCGGATAAACGGTATCCACAACGGACGTATCACTATACGAGAAAGAGGTCTGACCATTGACCAGTTAATAGACGTTTTATCCGGGAATCGGGTTTACATTCCTTCGTTAGCAGTTATAAATAAAATCGATTTGGTTGGTACGGAATATCTTAAGATGGCAACATCTAAACTTAAAATTCCATATACTGCCGTGTCGGCAGACACAAACAAGAATATGGAACTTCTTAAAAGGGAAATCTACAGTAAATTAGACTTTGTTCGAATATATATGAAACCCAAAGGGCAAGATGCCGATTTGGAAGAGCCTCTAATAATGCCAAGAAATAGTACTGTCCAGAATATTTGTAACAAGATTCACAGAAACATGGTCAGAGACTTTAAGTTTGCTCAGGTATGGGGCAAAAGTGTAAAATTTGGAGGTCAAAAGGTAGGTTTAGAACACAGGATTATTGATGAAGATGTCCTTACAATTGTAAAGAAAATAAACGCTCTTTAAATAGTAAATATTTTTGGCGGCTCAGTCAAATGCCTTTTCTTCATATTGAATACGTGATAACTCTGATTCCTCATAGCCGCCTACGCATCTGTATATTATCTACCGATTATTTGATTTTTTGTTTCTAAAGTGGACGATGTATTAGTTACGTTTATACAATTAAGTTATAGCAAACGTTGGTTTCTACTTTCTGCGATAAAATTTTGGTTTATAATGGTCAGTTCTTTGCGTTCGTACCAAAGTGTATATCAAGAGCTTTGTTTGCAAGATAATCTGCACGACTATTTTTTGTCCTCGGAATATGTTTGTAGGTAATTTTATTATAGTTTTTTTCTAGATTTGAAATTTCTCTTGAAATTATTTTTAGTTCCTGACTTCGTATTCTGTACTTTAAGTTTCTCTGATTTATCAATAATTCACTATCTGATAGAATATTTACTTCACTATCAATTTCGGTACAGATTTCGAGTGCTCGTCGTAATGCTTCATATTCTGCCTGATTATTAGTCCGGATACCTATAAATTCACAATGTTCTTTTATTATTTTATCATCACTTTTTATCATGATGCCTATTGCAGCTAATCCCGGATTTCCTCTACTTGCGCCATCAATATGTACGTCCAACAACAAATATTATAAAAAAACTATTTTACATTTATTTTTTTTTTATTTTTTATCATAAAGATAAAAGTCATTATATTATATCGGTATTTCTAAAGAATTTATATTGTTAGAAGAATACTGATTTTGTGCCCAAGAGAAAGATAAAAGAGGGGACCCCACGAAAGAATTTTTTCCAAAGGCTGGGTAAGAAGGATTTACTTCTGCCTCCGATAATTATAGGGGTAGCTGTATTATTTGGACTCGTATTTACACAGATTGTGCCACCTCCAGAAATATTGAGTGTTTGTCTTAAAGCACATACATTGGATACTTACAATGTTTATCCTAGGGTCCAATTGTTTGTAGATAATAAACAATATTTGTTGCCTGATAACGTAGGCAGGCAACTCATAGATGGCAAAGAATGTTTAAAACCAATTCATACTGATTCGATAGGGGATACACTGCATGTCCAATATATTAGACCGGTTCATTTGTCTTTACCTGACTTGATGAAAATCTATTCATATGACAATAAAACAGTTAATTTAGTAGATAATTCTACTGGCAAATATGTAAATAGCACTCTAGAACTTGCCGATTATGACATTCAGTATTCTTATTATTCGGATCAAGGAGAGTTTACTAAAATTGTAAATAGTAGTCAGTTCCCACCATTTTCCAATGCATTTTTTGGAAGGATTGATTTTATTCCAAAGTAACTGAAAAAATAAATATGAATATAATCAAACATTTTTTGAGTTCATTTGAGTAATAAAAAAGCTGCTGTAATAAATGGTGACGGTACTGGTCCTGAATTAGTTAATGCGATGATAAAAGTGTTAAAATCATGTAATACTAACGTTGAATTAATAACATGTGAGGCGGGTTCTGAATGGTGGGGAAAAAATGGAGGTAATTCCTATATTTCAGATGAGGTATGGGAGACTCTGAAATCTTCCGATGCTTGTTTTAAAGGTCCCACCACTACAGTCCCAAATCCTGAAGCACCTAGAAGTGTTGCAGTAAGCATAAGGCAAAAATTTCAACTTTACGCAAATATCCGCCCGATCAAGACATACAGGATTTCGAAATTACAGCTAAATTTTATTTGCGTAAGAGAATCAACAGAAGGGCTGTATGCGGGTATTGAGTTTAAGACAAGTGATGATTCGGCCGTAGCGATCAGAAAAACCACTGGAAAGGGTTGCAGAAGGGTAGTCAAAAAGGGGTTTGAATTAGCTAAAGAAAAAGGATTTAAAAAGATATTCGCAATAACCAAACGAAATATTTTAAAGGAAACCGATGGGATTTTTTGGAATGCGGTAGTGGAAACAAATAAAACATATCCAGACATCGAAGTCGAAGAATATTATATAGATAACATGACTCAACAATTAGTTAAAAATCCAGAAAGATTCAACAATAGTTTGTTACTGAGTACAAATCTATTTATGGATATAATCTCCGAATGTGCATCAGGACATGTAGGGTCTATCGGTAATGTTTATTCTGGAAATTATGGTGATACATATGCAATGTTTGAACCTGCTCACGGGAGCGCTCCAAAACATGCTAGGCAAGACAAAGTAAATCCGGTGGCAACCATATTGTCAGGCGCTTGGATGGTCGAATACTTGGGAGAAAAGCATATTTCAGAAGCAATTTTTAAAGCCACTGAACAAACGATAGACGAGGGAAAGTTTTTGACATACGATCTGGGCGGATCATCATCATTATCGAAAATGGCAGAGGCAATTGCTCAAAGGTCGGCAGCATTACTCAAAAAATAATCACAAAATCGATAACGAAAATCAACTAATCCCTTTTGAGTTTAGGTTTTTCTTTTTATTGTCCTAGTTACAATACACACAATACACATCTTTCCTTTTTTCTTGAGATAATCAAATTGTAAAACTATTTTTTACGCCAGAGAGTTCCAATATTTCTAGAGATTCAAAAAAGAATGTCTTTTTTGCGATTATTTTGTTGTTTAAAAACGATTTATCAATGAAATCATCCATTTTCCGATAATCCGATAAGGTTGATCTCATTATCACAACCTTTCCCATTTCGCTAAGTTGTAATTGAATTGATCTCAAGAATCGAATAGTCAATTCAATTCCTTTTTTTCCTCCATAAACGGTAGTATCGTCAAAATTATCGAGATCCTTTGGTAAATATGGCGGATTGTTAATAATCAAATCAAATTTACATTTCAATGGTAGACTCAAATCAGAGCAAACCAATAGTTTGTTACTAATATTTGCTAAAGTATTATTTTTTGCATACATGATAGAATTAACATCAATGTCAGTTCCAACAACAAACTCAAAGTTTGAACATAATAATCTAGTTAAGTATCCAGATCCAATGCCTACCTCAAGGGCAATATTACCTCTATAAGTTGCGAGAATATCCTCCATGAAATAAGTATCCTCTGAGGGTCTGTACATGTAGTAATCGCTTAGCAAGTAAAAAGATAAAAGGTTATTTAATAATATTTTTAGAAGAAATTCACATAATCCTCATTTTAAAACATAGTTCTAAAAGTGGAAAACCGCTCTTTAAATATATGTGATTTCATGTTCCATCATCATATTTTTGATGATTTTATAACGATTTCTCCCTTCATTTCGGGATGAAAAGAGCAATAATATGTGTAGTTACCTGTTTTATTACTTGCAATTCCTGTTACAAAATCTTGCTCCGTTGTCAAGTAGGCGGTATTTATACCTAGTTCCTCAGATATGAAATCATGTTTCACAAAATCTTTATTAAGAATTATCAGTCTGGTAGGTTGACTTGCATTCACATATAATGTAGGATTTGTCTGGTTAAAGGCATTATTTTGAGCTACTAACAGGATCGAATCATTTGACTTTTGAATATTTTTTTCTTGAGGAGTATTTAATAAACTACCAATGCCCCATAAAGCACCCACTATTATGAATGAAATGACTATGATGGCAATGATATTATGTAACAAGTACATTAATTATTGTTATACTACCAATAAATATCTTGAATGAAAGAATTTTTCATTTCAACCTACCCAGATTTCTTATGAAGCACAATCACAACAAAAAACTAAATTGAAATCCATAGCACTCAATAACAAAGTTCATTCCTGTTCTGAAAGATATTCAATAGATATTCTATCGATTTGTTTTCACTGTTGTGTATTTTTTTTTGTTCCGAGCTACTCAATTCGATAGTAGACCCAGATAAATAACATTTTTTCAAAGCCAGCGTCACATCATCGATTGTATCAATATCCATCTTTAAATTATCATGGTAAAATATTTTCAGCGAGACACCATTATCAAGAGCTTTTTTAAAATGGTTGAAAAAACTGTTATCATCGTAACTCGTTTCTATTATCGAATGTGGCTTTCTCAACAATATGTTAGTCCCATCGAATCTATTTGAAGGAACCATACAAATAATCTCTTTATAGTTCTGTGCGAAAGAAATGATCTCTTTTATTTCTTTTAGTGTTAGCAGAGGTATATCTATTGGGATCACAATCGAGCTGTCAAATTTGTGGCGGTCTATATAAAAATCTGCAATTTTAACAGCATCATTTACTCCGCTGCTGCGACCTTCAAATAACACCACTACCTTTTCTTTTGATTTCTCTGGTATTGGAATAATTTCATTTGTAACCAAAAACATATTACTTTCTTCTAACCCAGACATTTTTTCAATCAAATCATTTACCATAAGATGACAAAGCCAGGCCCTTTGTTCTTGACTAAGAAAGCCGCTCAACCGTGTTTTACTCTTTTCAAATCTTTTTATTGGAATAATTATTGCAGTTCTTGTGTTGCTCAAAAAATAACCCTATTCTATTCTTAAAAATTAGAAATTATATATCGCGCTAGTGATGTTTCTTTTCTTAAGTTCGCCATAAGTATGTCAGTATAACAAAATTTTATTTCAGGATAATCGTTTTTTATCTTTCTTTCAATTTCAGATTTATCAAGTTGATCAAAGATCATGGTACTAGCAATTTCTGAATAAAAGTCAATTAAGCCCCTCAAATTAGGTGGTATATTCTTCGCCTTCATATAAATTTCACAGGGGCCACTGACTGCTTTATTTGAAATAAGGGGAGAAATCATTACAATTTTATTTTTTAACTTCTTCAAAAGGTTTTTCATACCAGGTATGCTTATTATTGGTCCAATACTGGTGATTGGATTTCCAGGGGCAAATAAGATTAATTTTGATTCTTTAAGCGTTTCTTGAGCTTGCAAAGTTACCCTGGCTTTTTCAATGTTATTGTAAATAATGTCATACACAGGTACTGAACCCTTGTATTTTATCCAATATTCTTGTAAATGAATTCGTTTGTTGCCTTCAGTCACTATGTTTGATTCATAATGAGTATCAGAAGCGGGCGCTACGAGTAGTGACAGACCATATTTTTCGGTAAAGAATTTTGTGATTTCAGTTAAACTCCTACCCTTCTTTAATAGGTGTGTTCTTAAAACATGGGTTGTCAAATCTTTATCCCCGAGATTGAACCATGTTTCAGTTTCAAGAGTAGCCATATATTTTAAGAAATTAAAAGAATCTCTTTTGACTCCCCAGCCCTTCTTTTTGTCCAAATTATTACTTAGTCCATAGATGATCGTATCGATATCTGGACAAACGTAGAGCCCATAATGCCAAAAATTATCAGCGACATTTGAAATAATTGTAATGTTTTCTGATTCTCTATACATTCCTCTAACTAATTTAACGGACCCTGTTCCCCCGGCTAAAATGGTAATCAACCCTACAGTTCTACTTTTTTTCTTTTTTTTATTCTTTGTTTTTTTTCTCTTAGTAATGTTATGATTTTTTTACTTTAAATTGGATAAAATATAATTTTTAAATCTAATTATGCAGTATTCAATCTGAATTCATTTTAAGTAGAGATATTTCAATAAGATTATAAACAGGCTAAATGGAATTCAAAAATATTGAAATTAAGGTCTCTAGATTATGTAATAGTATTATTGGCTATTGTTTTTTTTGGCGGGATTATTAATCAAAGCTTTGCTATACAAATGGAAGCAGGTGTTTCCCCTGCAAAAAATGTGGCGGACGCTTCCTTTACAGGTGATAGAATTATTACTTTAAAGTATCCCGCTAACAGTACTATGTCACAAATCTTAGATGGAAATAAAAAATCAATCTCATTTTCATTGAATTCTTCAGATAGCGGTAATGGTTTAACCGAGATTTTGGATAAAATAAACAGTTTATTACTTTCTCAAAAACAAAGTTTAGTGAAATTTGAAAATGCCACACTGGATTATAGAGCAGCCATCAATGGAGGACCCACAACCGCATCTATTTCATACCAAGTTGAATTGCATCCAACTATTACTAATCTTGTAACGGCATCAAACGGAACTTCTACGTCTGTTTTGGATGTAGATTGGAGAAGTATCGTATTGGATGAACCATTGATAGTGACTACCCCCGAATATGGTCAGATTGACATTAATCACCCTATTGGAGGTTTGGAAAAACTAGCTCCAGAGTTAGCTGCTAAAATTCAAAATACAACTTTAGATGCTACATTTAATACCCCTATTTTAGATTTTGAAGAATTTGGATCGTCAATGAATAACTGGCACTTTTTGTTTGACGCAACTGGTGCTCAGGCAGGTGCTGCGGGCTATGGGTTTTCCGTCATAGAAGGAGATTCAAAGATAGTTTCGATTTATTCTTTGGGTGAGAGTAGTTTCAGAGAAGGGACACACACAGTAAAAGAGACTTCTGCTTCAGCAGATATTGATGGAGTAACTGTTACTGTGAATGGTTTAACAGCACCTCCAAGTGGACAAATGCAGATAGGTGGATTTGCCCAAATTCAACAAGCAGGAGATAAAGAATATCTCTTTGTATCATCCGAAGCACCTCAAGGTGTGGCTACTTCTTCTGGTAGCTTCCCTCTAACAGTCTTATTGATATTTGGAGCTATGATGGCAGGGGTGGCAATCCTAGTACTAGTAAAAGCCAGAAAATAATCAATAGAATTTAAAATTTTTTTTATTGTTTTTGTTTATAATAAATTGTCAATACTTTTGTCAATACCTTGAGAATGTCGATTTTCATTTTTTAGATAGTATGTACCAATATCCTGAATAGTGTCAATCGTTATCATGTTAGGCTGGGTAATCAAGCTCCCCGAATACCTAGATTTACCTAATCCAATAACCTCCTTGTTAGGGTTTAATATTATCAATTGTTGATTCTCTTTGATATCTTTGAAAAAGGAAAGAATTGAACTTCCCATTATATCCCTACCAAAAACTATTAGATTTTCAGCCTTAGTATTGATGATAACATGCGGATAATCCATATTCCTATTGTGCTTGACTACAAACTCGGCAAAATTTAACCCTGGAAAGAATTTCTTGTTCTTAATCGTACCGATTTTCAAACCGATAATAACGGGCTTTAATTTTTTAAACAGCATATCGTCATATTTAATGTTGGAATGAACGAAAACTTCTGTTCTCTTTATGTTTTTTTCCGACTCAGAGAATTCTATAGTATTTGGGTATCCTTTTGTTAAGGTATGAAATCGTCCTGCATCATTGTTGTTACATTTTTCAGCCATAATACTACTACTACCACTGCCGCGTGAATTGTGACGTCGAATTTCGTTTGGAATGGTATCAAGTTTTGAAATGTTTGGCTTTTTATCACTAATCGTGGCTTCTAAAACCGGCGTTAGGATTAATATCCTTAGTGTTCCAAATATTTCAAAAATTCCCCAATTATTAAAGGACCTTTTTAAAATTGTCTCTTCAACATTAGTCAAATTTCTATAAGGCATTTTACTCCGGTTTCTTCCTTATTTTTGCTATAAAAAATCCGTTGGTTGCGTGGATATGAGGATAGAACCTTTTGGTATAGGTCATTTTCTCGGCGAATTGGTACTTGGAAAAGCTTGTCAAACCATTCATTCCATAATTTAATGGCTCTATTTTTGCATCCTTGCGATTGCTTAAGAGATGCTGTATTATCATCTCATTTTCTTCAGGCGCAAAGGAACAAGTACAGTATATCATAAGTCCGTTCGGTTTCAAAGCATTAAAACCAGATACTATCATTTTTTTCTGCCTATTACTGCAGGTTTCCAAATCCTCTAAATTACGACTTTTCTTTCTAGATTTATCTTTCATAATAATCCCTTCACAGGTACATGGTGCATCAAGCAGTACCCTATCAAACTGTAATTCAAGTTCGTTTATCTCTTCTGCCCTCGTATTAAGCACAATCGTATTTTGTACAAAACAACGTGACAAGTTAAAAAATAGAGATGAAAGTCTGTTGGAGTTCGATTCGCAAGCGAAAATTGCTCCCTTATTATTTAGTTTTTGAGCGATATGTGTCGTCTTGCCCCCAGGTGCTGCAGCCATATCTAATACAACTAAATCTTGTCCATCATGAATTTCCAACTCCTCTACTGCAATGCAGGAGCTCAAATCCTGGATGTAATAGTATCCTTTCAAATATTCAATCGTTGAACCAATACTAGCCTGTTTGGGCCCATGGTCATTATCATTGCCATATGGCAAATCACAATCTGTTTGCGTGGCAACATCATTATTATTATTATTACTATCATTATTATTGTGATGAGCAATCGTGCTCCTGGCGTCCTTAATTTTAATATCGCCGTAACTAGGGTTCTTTATCTCAAATACTTCTTTTAGAACTGTATCGCTTAAGTGATATCCCTTCTCACCGAGTCGCCTTTTTAGTACCTGGGGATTAGTTCTTAGTGTATTAACTCTTATGTAATGATGCAAGTTTTTGCTATCATGGATATAATCCAGCATCTTTTCAGGATAAGGAATAAAATTTAGAAATCTAGATATCATCCACTCTTTATATCCATATCTTTCTGATAAGAACCTAGAATGTTCGTTACCCGTTATAAGTACTGGACAGCCTAAATTTTCATCCATTCTATATTACAATTTATCAGTAGTGGCAATTAGAATTAATAGATTTTTGAAAATTTACTCGAAGATAAATAGTATGAATAGTATGGGATTCAAATTGGAAACTTTTCCATTATGAATCCCATATCGTGTGTCCTAGTAGTAACCCTCCTTTTGTTTTAAGCAAGATTTAGCTAAGCAGCCTACCTGAGTGTACGTACGGGTTCCTAACTCTGTTTGGCCTTTCTCCACCTAGGTCGACAGTTTCACTCCAAGATTGGAATCACTCAGATTATTAATCATCATTGCCTTTGATCTCAACTGGATCCTTTTCTATTTCGTTGCCAGAAGTCTCCTTCTAATTATCGCTAATTCAGGTGCCCGTAGTGAGGGAGGAGTTTCCTCTTCGTTATATATTACAAGAAGTAACTTGCTCGCTAGCTCACAAGTAAAAATGAAACTTTAAAGTTATTAACTTTCTTATCGACTAATCGTTTATGGGATAAACTTTCTGGTTGAAGATAAAACTAATACACTCTTCTAAATCCAATAAACTTGATATTGGATTATTTTGAATCCCTCAATTAACTTTTATGAATAAAATTAGCCTTCTAGGGTAATCCGCACTCTCTTTTTAGTGCGGTATCTTTCGTAGAATTTGTTGTTAGGAGTTAAAAATGTGTGGAAAGTAATCCTTTTCTATTGTTATTATCTCATCTTGTCCTTGTGCATTGGAATATTCCTCCAAGATTTCTGAGTTCAAATCCAAAAATGTATGCCCCCACTTGAATTTATTTAATATTTCTCTAGACATTTCTTTGTAATTCAGAATATACAATGCTGCCGATATGGCTTCAACCGTTGAAAGCATTCCTAATTTGGCATAATTGGTAGGATTTCCGGCCAATAAGGCAGGAAGCTTTCTATTATTAAAGAACTTTTTTGACGTATTAATTACCTGTGTTGCTAAATTCCAAGAGCAATCAATAGCACAAATACCTCTGAATTTTTTTATATCAGCAGGGGTAACCATTTTTTCAGCGAAAGGGTTAAGTACCAAAAATGTAGTAGGAACCCTTCTTACCTCCTTAGCCATTTTAAATTTAACAAGTCGCGATGCAGTGCACTTGTTTGGATCATCCTGTCTATACATCAATACAGCCAATTCTAATGGTATCGCACTGGATTCACTCATCTTTTAATTTTTCGTTCTCCTCTTCCTGTTTATCCTTTTTACCTCCTCGAATGAATGAGTATATCAATAATCCAGCGATTACAGCCATTATTATATAGTTTACAGGGGGCTTCAATACCTGAGGTATGATACCCACTTGTGGGATTGTTAAGATAACTTCCCCTACATATTTCTCCTCTGTTATCGGAAAATCTATTCCAGGAATGGAGCACTCATTTGCATCTCCCTTTGTCAGGATTGTTTTTTCCTGTATGACTTCATTTATACCGATAGGAGCACAAAGGATCACGTTTCCTGTCAAATTATTTCCATTCTCAATGATAGCTGATACCCGGTGTACAATGGTCTTATTTTCTTCCGCTGGATCCGGGGCTTTAAAAACGATGATATCTCCTAAATTCGCATTGGCAAAAGTATTATTGTCTTTCTCCCAAACTATTATCAAATCATTTATGTTGAGGACAGGGATCATACTACCACTTGCCACTACATAAAACGGATTAGAGTCGGCTAAAAGAGTCCTAATAGAAATAAATGCTATAGCAAAAACTACAACTATGATTATAATTATCTTTATATCTTTCCTCTTGTTATCCTTGTTCTTTTTTGACAACTTGTAATAAATGATTTGGATTTTAAACCTTACATAAACATTCTGTTTAAATTTTAATTGTCCTTATTTCATACATTTTAGGGACTTTAAAATAAAAGTATTGTATCAATATGCTTTTGCAAAGATAACGGTCTTATTTGCCTTTTTTCCGCAATAAATACAATCCTTAATTACGTCATACGTCATATCGAGGCCGGTTGGGAGGTCTTTTATATCAAACGGGGTTACCCTAATGTCTGCTCCAGTATTCTCCTTCACTCCGACTTCACAATCTTCATTACCACACCAGCCTGTCACCATAAATCCTGAATAACTATCCAAATTCCTCTTGAAATCATCAAAACTTGTTATAATCTTTGTTTTTTCCTTAAGATAGGTTTCGGCTTTGCAATACAAATCAGATTGTAAACTCTGAAAAATTTTCTCAATTTCTTTACTCAAATTCTCTACAGGTATAATACTTTTTTGTCTATTGTCTCTTCTCACTATCTCTACATTATTGCTTTCAATATCTCTTTGTCCAATATTTATTCGGACAGGGACCCCTTTCATTTCCCATTCATTGTATTTCCATCCAGCGGTAAACTCATCCCTTTCATCTACAAAAACCCTATAGCCCAAAGCCACTAAACTATCTTTTAATTTATTAGCGTGTTCTTTAACTAAATGTTCATTTACATTTTTATAAATTGGAATAATAATTATTTGGATTGGAGCAACAATTGGAGGCAATATCAAACCTTTGTCATCTCCATGGACCATTATTAGGGCTCCAATCAATCTCCAGGATATTCCCCAAGAAGTTTGCCAAACAAATTCTTCAATATTATTCTTATTCAAAAATTTGATTTCAAATGGTTGTGAAAAATTCAAACCCAAATTATGGGAAGTTCCCAGTTGTAGGGCTTTTCCATCAGGCATCATCCCCTCTAATGCAGTAGTATAATCTGCACCAACAAATTTCTCTTTGTTACTCTTATAGCCAGATATCGTAGGAATTGAAAGGACTTTTTCAATAAAATGTTTGTAGAGATACAAAATTGTCATCACTTCGTCCTCCGCCTCTTTTTTGTCGACGTGAGCTGTATGACCTTCTTGCCACAAGAATTCCGAATTTCGTATGAAGGGTTTTGTTGACTTTATCTCAGCCCTCAAAGCGGTATTCCAAAAATTCATTTTAAGTGGAAGATCTCTATAACTTGATATCCATTTCGGAAATATTGAATAAAGTAGAGCCTCGGAGGTGGGCCTCAACGCTAATTTTTCACTCAACAGAGAATCACCAGATGATGTTACCCAAAAGACCTCTGGATTGAATCCCTTGAAATGCTTTTCCTCTTTGTTCAACAGACTTTCAGGTATCAAGCATGGTAAGAATCCATTAAGGTGTCCTGTCTCTTTAAATTTCTGATCCAAGTAGTTCTTAATGAGGTCCCAGATGGCAAAACCATATGGCCTAAGGATAATGAAACCTTTTGCTGAAATATGATCCGCCAGTCCTGCTTTTTCTATTATTTGAGAATACCACTCGCTAAAGTTTTCATCTTTTTTCACACTAATACCAAATTCCTTGTTGATTTTCTGGTCCAATTAATCAAAAGATAGCTATGGATTTCTATTTATGAAGCTTATGCTGTCATTTCCAGCACTTACAAAAAAATTAACGAGACTACTCTAATGGTTCACCCTTGCAATAAACTACGCCACTAATCCTACTTTGAAAATTGCTACAAACGTAGCATTGCACAAAGCCAAGTTCCTCTTTGAATACAGGACAATCTACAGATTCTAACTTCATTCTTTTTAACATTTTTGGACTGACACCCTTTAACTTTAGTTTACCCTTATCATCCATCATCCCTGAGCTCTTTAGCTCAGCTTTAGCTCTATCACTTATTTTCAAGGTTTTTTCCACCTGCTTTATTGGTACCTCATATTTTGTAACTGGAGATTCACTCATCTCAATTAGATTCTATGTATGGTCTAACTATTTATAAAAATTTTTTTTTCAAATTAAGGAATAAAGTATCTAGTAAAAAAAAACAGACTATACAGATTACAAAATTTCTAATTTGAGGTTCAGCATAATATATTGAGATCTAAAACTGGAATGCTAGAGGCAATAATCAATAGTCAATAGTCAATAATCATACATCTTTATTATCTATGACGAATTCAATAAGCTGTTTGAAGACGTATGTGATATCCAAGAAAGATACGGAAAAAATACTCAAAACAATAGTCAATGGATGGGAGGAAAAGATATCGATTCCCAAAACTAAGAATATTAAAGTTTTTGAAATTGAAGAGAAAAAGAGTATCTTGGTTATCGATTCGCTTGTTGCAGTTTTCATTTCTGAGGAGATCATATTGCCTTTTTTAGGCAGAACGGAAGTACTGGAAAAATTCCCTTCGGTAATTGTAGACTCGGGTTCTATAAAGTTCATATGTAATGGAGCAAAGATATTGCGTCCAGGTATTGTGGAGTTTGGTCAGTTCAAGAAGAATGACATAGTAGTAGCAAAGGAAGAAAAATATGGAAAATATTTATCTGTCGGTATAGCACTGGAGGACAGCATTAACGCCAAAGAATTACAAAAGGGACAGATAATTAACAATCTACACTATGTTGGTGACAAATTCTGGAATGCTTTCAAGGAAATTTCGTTTCGGATATGATACTAAATAATACTACGTAGGATGACTTTATCTTTATATATCCAAACCATTTTTAAAATGACATGCTTACGGGAAAGATGACAGCTACTTGGCTAATCCTTTTAACTATAGCAGGATGCGCTGCAGTTCCAGTTTTGTTAATTTATTACACAACAGTACATCCATTCATCGAAACTCATCCGCCTAAAATAACCTTAGGTTTGGTAGATTTAATTCCAAAGGCTATAACTCTTGGCTTTGCCAGCATAATCCCAACATAGATTCACTGTTGTTGAAACTGTCAAAAAAAATTAGTAATCAAGTCAACTAATTTTTAATATTTGTTTAAATAATCTTCTCCTAAAAACTAAAATATATCGACTATGGAATTAAAAGTTCACCCATCATTTTTTAGAGAATTTGCCACGAAAACGTGGATATCTCCCTACGAAATAGTGCGAGAACTTATTGAAAATGCCTTTGACGAGGATGCAACCAATGTCCTTGTAACTGTACTGGACAACGGCAATGTGATAATAGAAGATAATGCAGGGATGAACTCCAATTCAATGGACAAGTTTTTGATATTAGGCTCACCCCACAAAGCTGAAGAGACGCTGTCACCAAAATTGAAAAGATTAAGAACTGGAAGATATGGTACAGGACGATTATCCTTTTTGACTTCGTTTGATCAAATGAAAATCAAAACTCGGCTGGATGATTTTAGCAAAACCATATCTATTGACGGAAATACATTAGAAGAGCTAATTACCGGACGAGCAAAACTACGTGAATCAAGGGAACCAAAACTCAACAGAAATGGTACTGAAATTTTGTTGATAGGATCTAAAATTAGCATTGACATAAACAAACTTTCCAAAGAGATTAAGAAACTCTCTATTCTAAAATATCCACTCTTCGACGTGTATATCAAATCTGCTAGCAATATTAAAGAATGGGATATGTCTGATTCCCAAGTAATACGCTCGCCAGATATTCAAGGGTATAAGCTAGAAGTAAATTTAGACAATCCAAGAATCACCGGTGAAATAACTATTGCCAGAAGGCCATTGGGACAGGATGAGAAGGGAATAGCAATAATGGTAGGTAATCACGTGGTTTTGAGGAGCACGTTTGGATTTGACAACAAGTTAAGCCGAGTTACAGGGTATGTAAAATGCGACGAACTTACATCTAGATTTGCCGATAAATCCGCATTGATTGAGAATGATGTCTATAACAATTTCAATCAAAATGTAAAAACCTTCATAATTAATCACGTACTTCCAAGCCTAACAGAATATGAAGACGTCCTCATCACAAGGGAAGAATCAAAAATTTATAAGGAAATAGACAAAGTCATGGGTCAAGCTGTTTTGGAAACCCTTGAACCAGTAGAAGAGATTCAAGGATTTGAATCAGTCGAGGTTTCATCCCCCGCCGACGAGAACAGAATAGCTGACTCAACTCACCCAGATGATAGTCTCCCAGGCAATACATATTCAGTGGAAGGTCAGGAAAATAACAGAAACGATAATGTATCTTTTACCTCAACAGAGATAGATAAAAACTATGATTTAGGCATCGGAGATGACAAAAATAAACTAAATTCTGATTCAACTTTTGATGATTCGAATACAAAGGAAGCTACAAAAACCTCTTCGTCAGACAATTATATAGACAATAGAGACAAAATTTTAAACAATTCTGAAATCCCAAATTCACCAAATGAATATGCCCGCAACGATTCTATCAATAAAGATGGTGCTTCTTTAACTCAGACTTTAAATAATAATCACAACGACCATCTTTCTAATAACGATAACGGGATGATTAGAAAAACTGTTAGAAAGCCAATTCTCAAAAAAACGTTTACGCTAAAAAAAATAGGATACAAGGTGATCCCCTATGAAGATGAAACTGATCCGAGATATAGTTTTACGAATGAAAATATTGTCTTTGTAAATAAGGCTCATTCTACCTATAAGGTTGAAGCTCAGAGAGGAGATGAATTTCTATTCAGACATATAACAAATATTGTTGCCGAGGTAGTGGTTGGATCAAAATATCCAGAAGCTAGGGATATTCTAGAAATTCAAAATAAGCTAATATCCGAAGCAATCAAGATTCATGACTACTCGATGTTGAAAAAGTAGGCATCAATATAGAAACGACTAAATCTGACTCTTTTTTTTTAATTATTAAATGGCTTTTCAATTTATGCCCGGAGCAACAGCAGTTGGTATTACTTACAATGATGGAGTACTTTTGGCTGCTGAAAAGAGAGTTTCATATGGCAATTT
>JACDCB010000222.1 GCA_013694585.1 Candidatus Nitrosopumilus sp.
TCAAATTGACACTTTTATATTAGATCTAATTTGGTGTCACTTAGGAAGATAGTGTCAAATTCTTTATTATTCACCTTAACCATGAGAACTCCATCCGCAAAATCATCGATCAAGCCAAACCCATAAATCTGGCCATTATCGATCTTATTTCCAAATCCTACAAAGCGGTTTTTTAGAAAACCGTTATCTGGAATATATAAAATTTTTTCATTAATTGCATTTGAGGACTCGTATTCCTTTAAGCATTTTATTTCTGAATAAAATTTGTTTCTATAGTTAATATAATTGATTCTAGAAAGATCTATTTTCATGACTATTTCGTTATTTTTTGTCAAAAATTTAGTAAAGGTTTTCATTCTCTTCGCATATCTTTCCATGAGGGATCTGTTATTCACAGCACCTTGCTTTTCTCCATACATGAAATTCATTTTCAGGTTTCTTGGAAGATGACTAAAAAATTTCATTAAATTTCTGTCCATATTTGCATCTCCAAGATATATTATGCAATCAGGTTGAATTTTTTTCAGTAGATCGATCTTGTATCCCAATCCGTTTCCTTTTATATAGCCATCAGTATTTATGATCGACAAATTATGCGTTATTGAGATATCTAATTGCTGGCGAATACTTGAAATTATTTTGGATTCGTACCCAATGGGTTGAATGCCCCCAATAAAATTGGTACAATTTGTTTTTACGTTCCACAGGTCTATTTCCTGGAAATTCATTACTGCTGCTCCCATGCAAGTTGGTGGCGCCAAATCGCCTTGACCTATGTCTGCATCTATTAACAATGGCCTTAAACCATGACTGATAAACATATTTGCCATATATAGTGAAAGAGTGGATTTACCTGAATTTGAGGGTCCAATTATTGTGATTCTCTTTTTTTCTTGTTTCAATACGTTTCTCACAAGGTCCTTCCAAATTGAGATTCCAATTTTTGTGTGATGACTAATGGTCTCATGACTATGATGATTCCAACTCTTGCCCTTAATTATGGATAAGGTAGAATTGTTATTTTTTTCAACTGGAATGATCCTACTACTTTCCCATCCAATGCATTCATTCTTGCATTTGACACCTAGTATGTTACATTCTCCTTTTATCTCAAGTAGTACTGGACCCTTTATCAGTACTGTTTCCAATATTCCCTTTTGTTATTTGCATTCTATTCTATTTATAATGAATTTTTTTATTCTCATTTTTTTATATAATTTTATTTTATACCTCACTTATTTCGCTTTGTAGGGGTTTTCATTAATCAAAAATCAAAAATAAAGCAAAATTGAATGAAAGATTTCCAAATCAATCAGTTTTGATAGCCTGATTAGACCGATTGGATCGATTTAATGATTAGGCATCTTTGATAGGAGGGGGACGGGGATCAAATATAGAATCATATTCATAATTGATATATCCAAATTGAAAGATCCATCTTTGTGTCTTACCTTTGACGATTTTTTTAGTCTGATATGGCTAGATCTAAAATATTTGTTATCCATTATGGCTATTCGATCAACCAATTATCTTATTTGGCCGACCACAGATGATGGTAAACTATCAGAAATAGGTATTTGCTTTTTAATAATTAAATACCCAATGTGAAAATAAA
The DNA here is from genome assembly GCA_013694585.1 of Candidatus Nitrosopumilus sp. Classification (GTDB taxonomy): domain Archaea; phylum Thermoproteota; class Nitrososphaeria; order Nitrososphaerales; family Nitrososphaeraceae; genus Nitrosocosmicus. The sequence continues at coordinate 1,616 of JACDCB010000222.1, forward strand.
TAACATGCAAGGAACAAGAAAAATAGCCTCGGAGGTTCTAGTATCTATAGCATTTGCCCTATTAGTAATATATATTCTAGATGTCGGTGTTTCGATGTTAAGTCATTCAGAGGGCTTTTTGCCTCTCTCAGCCAAAGATAGAGGGATGATTTTTGGTGGTGGATCAATTTTATTATTTGTAATTTCGTTTGGGATTGGAATAAATGTGGTATCTAGAATTCTAACTGTGTTATTAATCATAGGAGGTGCTATCATGGGTACTACCGTGCTGATATCATCATTTATTGTCCCCACACAAGATGATACTAACATGAATTCATCGTCCGATACGGGACAGGCGCAAATTTTGGCACCTCAATTCATTGGAATAATAGTAATAGGATATATTATTATGGGGATGGGAATCCTAAGGGCTTTAAGAAGGAAATAGAAAGTAGAAGCGTAATATCCTTTCTATTGTTTTATTTAGTCTTAAATTAAAAGAGAGAAAAATGGAATGATTTTCTAGAATTTCATATTTGATGATGATGTCCTAACAAGACTTTTTCTATTTAACTAATTATGTCAATATTTCCTCTACCAGATTACCTGTGCTTGTATGTCGCTACCTTTAGATTCCTTTGAGCCTAGGTGCTGTTTTCCCACCCTGGTCGTTTACTACTACTTATTACAAAGGACACAATGATATTTCCATTTCACATATGTTACTTCTTTACATCGATCACATAAAATACCATTATTCTAGTTTCCTCA
>JACDCB010000010.1 GCA_013694585.1 Candidatus Nitrosopumilus sp.
AATCTGATTATAGTTTCAACAAAAATTTAGTAAAATATGCCAAGACGAATGGAAAAGCCGGTGTTTCAATCCTAACTGATACGGGTGCCTTTCCTTATAAACACCGTATACAGGATCTTGTAAATTATGAGTTATCTCTACCGTCTAAATACGATATGGATTTGAAGAGGGTATGCTTATTTCATAAAAAAGATTTTAATAGATTATCAGAAGAACAAAAACAAAAGTTAGTAAATCATCACCCTATTGTTATAAAAATATGAAACACTTTTAGACAAGATTTTATCAAATCTAATATGTTCATTTTATAATCAAGAGGGTAAAATATGATTAAATGAACCTAAATATATCAATTTTTCCAAGCATCATTTATCATTTCTCGGAGATCAGAAAAATGGACTGGTTTTTGAATTAGCCTATCAATTCTTGCAAATTTAAAATCAGGACGATCTTCTAAATCTTTAGTTTCAAAAGCCGTCACCAAGAAAATTTTTATTTTGGCGTTTATCTCTCTTATCTTATTTGCAAGATCTATTCCACACATACCTGGCATCCTCATATCAGTTATTATCATAGAGTGTTTATCAGATGTTTCCTTAAAATACTCAAAAGCCAGTATTGGATCGGTGAAGGAGATTGCGTTATATCCTTCCTTTTTCAAAAATTCTTTAAAAAGAGATGCAAGTTCTATCTCGTCATCCACTATAATGATAGAACGTGCCGATAACAATGATAATACAAGATTGCTTTTCTTTGAAATTATTTAACTTTATCTGCCAATATAGTTCATATAGAAAGAGAGAATATGATGTGAAGGACAAACCATTTGATTTTCATAGTGCGACTTTTAATATCAAGGTTCTTACTTCTGAGACAAACGGTCACTATACTGTTCTGGATGTAATTCATCCACCTAATATCGGTCCCGCATCACATATGCATCCTAATGGCTCAGAAACCTTTTACATAATTGAAGGCGATTATGAATTCATTTTAGATGGAAAAGTGATAAAAGGTAAGGCTGGAGATGTAATCTTTATCCCAAAAGGAATTCCACATAGATTTACTGTAGGCCAAAAAGGTGGACATGCACTTGTAATTAGTCCTCCAGAACTAGAATTTTATTTTTTCAAAGTAAGTGAATTGCTCGGCAAAGGTGAAGTTTCCTATGAAACAGAATCAAACATAGGAGAACAATACGGTCAGGTTTTCATAGACTACACAAAACATTGGAAATGATTAGGATCTGGTGGCCTCTTGGGTTTTTCCAGTATCAGTAAATTGTTTGAACGGTAAGATTTTATTATCCTGAATTTTATACACATTACAAAAGGGCACAGCAAAACTCTTGTTTAGTTTTGTTTCGCCATGATATTTGCCAAATCCAATGACTCTATCATCATCAATACTAAGAAACTCGATTGGATGGACACGAAACTCTAAAATTTGATAACATCCTTAAAATAGTTTTATGCCTTCATTTGAAATATTCTATTGTTATCCTTTGTATATCACATTGACAAAATTTAGGATAATTATTGTCCATATCACTAAATTAATTACTATGATTCTTTATGACTCGTGATCAGCGGATAAAAAGTAAATTGGACATTATTTTATCCATTTACTTCAATGCAATTAATGAAATATTAAAAAATTTTCAATCATTCTCAATAAACCACTTTATCTAGCAAGTCAAATTCTTAGTCTATAGTCTGTATGGCTCACTAAAACTATTGCAGCCAAATTAACCTCGAAAAGATATACTCATTATGTTCTTTGAACATTGGAGCCTATGTTTCTGCAACTTATCGCCGAAAACATAAGCCTGATAACAGGGAATGATTTATTTCGTACTTACACCGCAATGATTGCAAAAGTTAGCACCTTGTTCATTTGTCGTTCCACAATTCTGACAGACTTTTTTCGATATTCTATCCATTTTTCTAATTCATGGTATGCTTCAGAAGTTATGAAAGTAAAATACTCTTCCATATCTCCAGGATAAACCATGACTTTGGCTGCAACTATGTTGCCATTCTGCTCAACGGGTATTACATGTCCCATCTTAGGTATTCCCATGCACTGAGTCTTATTCCAGAGGAGGCCATGGTATACACTAGCGCTTTAATTCGTCTATCCGGATATTCGGATATCTTTTGAATTTCCTCTAGAGTGGGCGCTCTATCATCTGCATATCTTCTAGTCTTTGGTAACCCTCGTGTTATCTTCTTCCATGAAATATCAATATCCGTCATTTCACAAAATAATTTAATAGCCTTAACAAAATTTCTTAATGTCGCAGGAGATATTTCTCTGTTTTCGGTTCTTTCTTTTTGAAATTGAAGAAACTCTATTATCTTAGAAAAGGCCCATTTATTATTGGACTTTGCTTGATCTACGAATAAATTGCATCTAATTTCCATCAGTTCATTCATGGAAAGCAATTCAATATGATTAAAAAAAATCCTCAATCGTCTAAGTTATGTATCTTTAGTTGAAGGCGACCTGATTGCGTAAATATACAATGAATACGCATTATCTTCAGTTAAATCCTTCCCCTGTCGTTGTTCTTGTTGTAATCTTGTTTCCAACTATTATATTCTCACCTTTCATTTGTTTTGAGTCCTAGTAAAGTAGTAAAATTACAGCGGGCCCGGTGGGTTTAGTAATAGATATATTACGAGTCCAATTTATCGAAAAATTCGAGGATTTTTTTTTCGAAGAACCAGCAACAGAATATTAAATAATATTATTTTTTATAATGATATGAATGATATAATAACAATCTGACTTTTGTAACAATATTCCATTGTTTATAGATAATTCCCAATATCCCATACAAATAAATTAAAGTATTATGAACCACCTGCAATGATAACGACATTATTTATTATTAGTATTCTACTGACAGGGTTTCTATTTATTTCAAATCCTAGTCTTAGTTTTGCCACGACCAACTCAAGTGAAGAACAAGAACAAGATGTTCAACCACAATTCCAAGAACAAAGTGATGTAACAAGTGATGAAAATATAGCCACGTTGTCTACAAGTGCACAAGGTGATCCTAAAGGAGAATTACCACAAGAACAAGAACAAACTACAAAAACTCTGTCCTTGGATCAGAAACTATCAGAATTAACACCATCTGAAGAAGTTGGTATAAATCAAGAGGTTAATTCGGCAGTAGATGATGTTCTTGATAACCCAACAGAAGATCCGCAATCAATTAAGATCTGTGTTCATAGGGAGAAATTACCTGATGGTTCTAAAGGTGCTTGCGATTTATGGATTGAAATAACTATTAAGATAACTGTGAACTAAAATCTAATCCTTGTATGCTGATATTCCATACACAACTTTGTTTTTTTTTTGGTATATATTTTCATTTTCATTTTCATTTCTTTCATCTCAATATTATCTAGGTTACAGAATATAGTCTGATAATTGAATT